>CAIJKV010000266.1 GCA_903821335.1 uncultured beta proteobacterium | reverse complement strand
GGCATCAATATGCGTGGTCGCAGGTCCACTCCCGGACGGTATTTCCAGGTGGCCAACCCCGGCACAGGGTGGGGTGGTACCGATATTTCCGACCCGCTTTCCATCATCGAAGGCTGGGATCCGGACGTGGCCTGGCCAGGGCTGCGCTTGCTGATGACCTCGACCACCGGAGAGCATGCCAGCTGGTATGTGCTTGACGACGGGCTGGTACCCAGGCCGGCGGACATGCCTGAGGCGGTACGCGCCGTGGTGGACCGGATTGGTGAAAATTGCGAGCCGTCGTTGACAACGGTATTGTTCCTGGGCGGCGCGGGCGGAAGCTTGCGTGCCGGTGTCACCGAGAACCCCGTGCTCCTGACGCGCGCGATCAAGGATGCGCTGGTCAACGTGACCTGTGCAGGCGCACCCGCCTATGTGTGGCCAGGCGGAGGGATCACAGTCATGGTCGACGTCCTGCGCATGCCGGATGACAGTTTCGGAACAGTCCCCACCCCAGCGATCGTGGCGCCCTTTGAGTTCAGCATGCGGCTTGACGATTTTCGCAACCTCGGGGGCCACGTCGATTATGTCCGCCCATTGACCGAAGTCTTGCGCGACGGTGCCTGGCATCACGACGGCGCGCCAACCGCGCGTAAATGGGTGGCACAACCCGGCGGCAATCCCTGGCCGCTTGGTCAGCCACCTTTGCTGGGCTGACGCGATGACCGGGCCGGTGAGTCATGTATTGCCTGATGGACGTTGGCATTTCCAGCATGGGCCCATCGACATCATTGCTTATGCCCAGGGTGACGCGGCAGATGTCCGACGGGCCCATCAGGCAGCCTGGGAACGATTCTCAACCGTCTTGTCCGAACTGGTCGCCGAGTTGCCGACCCTACGACAACCCGTCGGCCAGGCGTGCGCCCTGCAAGGCGAGATCGCACAGAGAATGTGGCATGCGTGCCGTGCCTGCACAGCCAGCACCAGCGAATTCATTACCCCCATGGCGGCGGTCGCGGGTTCGGTTGCCCAGGCCCTGATCGCTTGCTATAACCGTCCGGGGATCGGGCGAGCCTGGGTCAACAACGGCGGCGACATCGCCTTGTACCTGACCGAGGGCCAGCAGGTGCGAGTGGGTCTGTTTGCCGACCTGGCCCGGCTCGATGACACGATGCTCGCGACTGGCGTGCGCACCGACGGCGTGCTGGAAATTGATGCGGGGTTGGGGGTCGCGGGGGTCGCCACCAGTGGCTGGCGAGGGCGCAGCTATTCACTTGGGGTGGCCGACAGTGTGACCGTCCTGGCTGCGACCGCGGCGCTGGCCGATGCTGCGGCGACGTTGATTGCCAACGCGGTGAATGTCGACCACCCCCACATCGTGCGCCGCCCGGCTTCGGAACTGAAAGATGATTCGGACCTGGTCGATATTGCGGTCACCGTTGACGTGCCGCTGCTGACGGATGAACAAATTTGTCAAGCATTGCAACAGGGACTGGAAAAAGCCCACGCCTTGCTGCAGAACCGTTTAATCTGTGCGAGCGTACTGACCTGTCAGGGCTGGTTTGCCAATACATGGTCCGGGGAAATCTCCAGAATGCGGCTGTATGCCTGAGGCCCCGAAGCTCTATGTTTCATTGTTCTTGAATTTTGTATTGTCTTGTCGTCACCAAAATTTTTCCTGAGGAAATGCGCATGGCCGCCGTAATTCGAAAATTGGTTGTTGTGGTCGACGAAGTGCATCGGGAAAATGGGCAGGTGGTGTCGCCTCCCACGCGTCGTGCGCTGGCGATGGCGGTCATCGAAAACCCGTACGCCGGGCGGTTTGTCGAGAACCTTGACGCGCTCATCGAAATTGGTGAAGAACTCGGCGGGTTGCTCGGAGATCGTTGCGTGCAGGCGCTGGGGATCACCCCGGCGCAGGCTCAAAGTTATGGCAAGGCCGCCATCGTGGGCGAGGCCGGTGAAATCGAACATGCCGCCGCCATCCTGCACCCCAAACTGGGTGCGCCCTTGCGTCGCGCAGTGGAACAAGGCGCAGCGCTGGTGCCGTCGAGTAAAAAGCTTGGTGGCATGGGCACGGCAATTGATGTGCCGCTTGGTCACAAGGATGCGGCCTACGTGCGCAGCCATTTTGACGCCATGGAAGCCCGCGTGCCAGACGCACCGCGCGCCAATGAAATCGTGGTCGCGGTCGTCGTGACCGATTCTGGCAGGCCGCTCGCCCGCATTGGCGGGTTGCAGGCAAATGAAATTGAAGGCAAAGATGGTCTGCGCTGAAATCCCTGCGCAGCGCAATGACTATTTCGCAAATCTGATTCGGAGAGCACGATGAACAGGCACACCCCCCGTCGCATCACCGGCGCGTTATTGGCCGCCGTCACCTTGATGACCACCTCGATATCCGTGTGCGCGCAGGGCGTCATCCGTATCGGCGAAATCAACAGTTACAAGGCACAGCCTGCTTTTCTTGAACCCTACAAAAAGGGCATGGAGCTGGCCATCGACCAGATCAATGCCGCGGGCGGCCTGAACGGCAAAAAAGTGGAACTCATCACGCGTGACGACAATGCCAATCCTGGCGACGCGGTGCGCGTGGCCGAGGAACTGATTTCACGCGACAACGTGGACGTGCTGACGGGGTCTTTCCTGTCGCACATCGGGCTGGCGCTGACGGACTTTGCGAAACAGAAGAAAGTGTTTTTTCTTGCGAGCGAGCCCCTGACAGAT
>CAIJKV010000265.1 GCA_903821335.1 uncultured beta proteobacterium | reverse complement strand
TCGTGTTCACCACCCTGGTCATCGCGATATATGTGGTCAACATCGTCGGCACGCCACGTGCGAGCCTCGCGTCCAAGCCACTGCAGCGTGCCTGGCAGGCCGGTGGGGCGGTCTTGATCTGCGGGCTGGCGGTGGCGTTGGTCCTGCGCTCCTGGCGCTGGTACGTCAGTTTCATCGATGCGGCCAAAACCGACTTCACCCTGCTGACGCTCAACAGCTTGACCCAGGACGCCTTTCAACTCAGGCTGGGCAAGACGGTCAGTGCGTTCGTCTACAACCTGCTCAAGCCAGATTACTTTGCGAGCCAGGTCGGTCCGCTCGGTTTCAACCTTTCGCTGGCTCAACTCATCGGCGTGCTCGTGTTGCTGAGCCTGCTCATTACGCTGCTGAGCGCTGCCCAACGGCGCGCCATGACATTTCTGGCCGTGCTCGGGCTCTTTGCCGGCGCCGTCGGCTATCTGCTGTTTTTAGTTTGGCTCTATCTGGTTTTTTTCACCGAGTACGAGGGCATACGACTGGCCTCGTTTGACCGATACTCGATGACATACATCCTGGCCTGGACGCTGGTGCTCTACACCCTGCTCATGGCCGTGCTGTCCGAGTTCAAAATCAGACTGCTGGTGTTGATTCCCCTGGCCGCCCTTTTGTTGACCTACGCGCTGGTGCCGACAAAATTCTTTGTCGATGCCACCCGCATTCAGATCGACGCACAGAGTTTCGAGAAAATGAACAAGGCTCAAGCGCTGTCCAACGCGGTTCGTAAAGTCATCCAGCCAAATGAAAAGGTCTACTTTCTTGCTCAACAGTCCAACGGTTACGAACGACATCTTTTCGACTATGCGATGGTGCCATTCCTGCCAAGCGAATGCTGGTCTGTGGGCAAAAAATATAACGAAGGCGACGTCTGGACCTGCGACCAGCCACTTGGCTATCTGTTGAAGGACTACGACTATCTGGCGATTTACCATGCGGACGAACGCTTCTGGCAGGACAATCGAGCGCTTTTTTCGGCTGAAGGCGCAGGAAAGGAAACCGGTGTCTACAAAGTGACCCGAAACAATGATGGCACGACGCTGCTGCTGCCGGTTCAGTAGCCAGGCCAACCGGGCACCCCGCGCCTGGCACCTGTACATACGTTAAAGTGTGTCCTGATTTGATTGATAAATCTTTGGTCAACACCTGAGTGCCACCTATGAGCAATCTTCCTGACCGGTGCGTTGCTGTCGTCATCCCCTGCTTTCGGGTGAAAAAGCATGTACTGAACGTCATAGCCGCGATCGGCCCCGAGGTCGAACGGATCTACGTGGTCGACGACAAATGCCCAGAGGATTCAGGCAGGTTCGTGCTGGAACACTGCAAGGACAACCGCGTCACCGTACTCTTTCATGAGGTGAATCAGGGCGTCGGCGGCGCAGTAATGACTGGCTATCGGGCAGCGATCGAAGACGGTGCGGCGGTCATCGTCAAACTCGATGGCGATGAACAGATGGACCCGAAGTTAGTCGCGCGATTTATCAAGCCGATTATCGAGGGCAAGGCCGACTACACAAAAGGAAACAGGTTTTTTAATTTGAACCAGATCCGTGAAATGCCCGGCATGCGACTGTTTGGCAATGCGATCCTGTCATTTCTGAACAAATTGTCCTCGGGGTACTGGGACATCTTCGACCCAACCAACGGCTATACCGCCATCCATCGTGACATTGCCCGTGAGTTGTCGTTCGACAAAATCAGCACGCGTTACTTTTTCGAGTCTGACATGTTGTTCCGGCTGAACTTGTTGCGTGCCGTCGTGGTCGACATTCCGATGGACGCCAAATATGGCGACGAGATCAGTAACCTGAAAATCAAGACCGTGATTGGTGAGTTTTTAACCAAACACATCCGCAATTTTTCCAAACGCGTTTTTTACAACTACTACCTCAGGGACATGTCGCTCGCCTCGATCGAACTGCCACTCGGTTTGCTGATGTTTTTGTTCGGCACGATATTCGGCATCACCCAATGGGTCACCGCACAGGCGGCCGGCGTAGCCACCCCGGCTGGAACGGTCATGTTAAGCGCCTTGCCAACCCTGATGGGCATGCAGCTGATCCTGGCGTTTCTGGCCTATGACATCGGATCGGTG
>CAIJKV010000264.1 GCA_903821335.1 uncultured beta proteobacterium | reverse complement strand
TGGCTAAGCGATAGCAACATCGGAAAATCAGCCGTATTGAAATCCGGATCCCAGGCGGGTTCACCGCACACACGCGAACCCAGTTTCAGGTATCCCTTGAGCAACGCGGGTACGTCCGCAGGCAGTTCGCGATCCAGCAATTCAACCGGATAACGGTGCAAAGGTGTCACGATCGGCGCGTCAGGCAGGTGCACATTGTCGCGCACCTGGCGCCAGACCTTGGCAGCGGTATTGCCGTCATCCCGCAGGCTGACGCTCGCACAACCAAAAATATGCTCATAGTTGCCCTGCTTGACTATTTCTGCGAGCCCCGACCACAACATCATCAGCACACCACCCTGACGGTGCTCTTCATGGATGCAGGCGCGACCAAACTCGATCATCGCATTGCGCACATTTCCCAGGCCGGTCAGGTCAAATTCGGATTCGGAATAATAACCACCGGCACGTCGGGCCTGATGGGGGGTCAACACCCGATAGGTGCCGACCACGCGCTCAGTGCCCAGTTCGCGCACCATCAGATGCTCACACCAGGGATCAAAATGATCACGATCAATACCGTCATGATTCTGACCCAGGACGGCACCGTATTCGGCGCTAAACACCTCGAAACGCAATCGCTGGATCAGCTCCAGTTCATCGTCGGATTGCGCCAGACCCACAACCAGCCCGCGCTGGGTTTGCGAAGCGCTCGGAAGTGTAAAAACGCTGGCGGTACTGCGAACCAATTCAAGCATGTTATCGGCCTCCTGAGTTGCTGCTCAGTTTGACCGCCAGACATTTCAGTCTGGTTACGAAAACATGAAGATTTAAAGATCACTACGGCGCGCAGCCCAGGGCAGACCGCGCCGCAGTCGCCCTTGGGTCTTTCAGGTGGACAGGTCCACGGCCAGGAGCATGTCCAGGCAGCGCGTGACCAGTTCATCGTCTTGGGCCTCGACCATCAAACGCAATGTTGGCTCGGTGCCCGAGGCGCGGATGAGCACGCGACCACGATCACCGAGCAGCGTTTCCACGTCCTTCTGGGCCGCATCCAGGCCAGCATGGCCGGTCCATTTGGTGCCAGGCTTGAGCGCAACATTGATCATTTTCTGCGGATACATGTGCAGAGCCGATATCCACTGCGACAGCGTTTCACCACTGCGCTTGAGCGCAGCCAGCACCTGGAGGGCCGCCACGATGCCGTCACCGGTCGTATGGGAATCGAGGCACAGCAAATGACCTGAACTTTCGCCGCCATACAGCCAGCCGCGCTGCTGTAACTGCTCAAGCACGTAGCGATCCCCGACATTGGCACGTGCAAATGGCACGCCCATGACTTTGAGCTGTCGCTCAAAACCGAAGTTAGTCATCAGCGTACCCACTACACCAGCGACCGGACCACGCATCATGCGTTCACGCACGATGGCAAAGAGCAGTTCGTCACCGTTGTACACGCGGCCAGCCGAGTCCACCATCTGCAGGCGATCTGCATCGCCATCCAGCGCAATGCCCAAGTCTGCATTGCGGGTGCGCACTTCGTTGACAAGCCCGTCTGGATGCAGCGCACCGACATCCTTGTTGATGTTAAAGCCATCGGGCGAGACACCGATCGCGTGCACCTCAGCACCCAGTTCGCGAAACACATGCGGTGCAATGTGATAAGCAGCACCATTGGCTGCATCGACCACGAGTTTCACACCACCGAGATCCATGTCCGACGAAACGGTACTTTTGCAAAATTCAATATAGCGACCCGCAGCGTCGTCGATGCGCCGGGCACGCCCCAGTTTTTCGGAAGAGACACATCCCAGTGGCTCATCAATCGCGGCCTCGATCGCGGCCTCGGTCGTATCGGGCAATTTCATGCCCTTGGACGAAAAGAATTTGATGCCATTGTCGAAATAGGGATTGTGCGAGGCGCTGATCACGATGCCGGCATCCAGGCGCCACGTACGCGTCAGGTAGGCCACGGCGGGCGTGGGCACGGGTCCTGCCAGCAGGACATCGACACCTGCCGAGGCAAAGCCAGCCTCTAGTGCCGACTCGATCATATAACCGCTCACGCGGGTATCTTTGCCGATCAGCACGGTAGGCCGTCCGCGACCAGACTGGTGCGCCTTGCTGATCACTTTGCCAGCGGCGTAGCCTAGCCTGAGGGCAAACTCGGCATTAATGACGTCGCCACCTACTTTGCCACGCACACCATCGGTGCCAAAATATTTTTTCTTGTTCATTGTTGTCCTTCTCCTTCGTTTACCGCGTACCAGACCTTGAGGGCATCCAGCGTTGGGGCCACGTCATGCACCCTGATAATAGCTGCGCCACGCGACACGCCCGCCAAGGCTGCACCAATGCTACCAGCAAGGCGCTCGGGCACCGGCCTGCCCGTGAGGGCACCGATGAAAGATTTACGTGACACACCGAGCAACACGGGATAGCCCGTTGCCGCCAGCTGGGCGATCCCACCCAGTAACGCATAGTTTTCCGCGACGCTTTTTCCAAACCCACAACCCGGGTCAATGCTGATGCGTCGGCGGGCGATTCCAAGCGATTCAAGCACCATGGCCTGCGCGAGCAGTTCGGCTGTGACCTCGGCCAGGACATCTTCGTAGTGCGGGTTCAGTTGCATGGTGCGCGGCTCGCCCTGCATGTGCATGACGCAAATACCGCAGGTTGGATGCCGGGAAACCACCAGGCGCGCCTGTTCATGCCGAAAACCCGTCACATCATTGATCATGTCAGCACCCGCAGCGAGCGCCGCATGCATGACTTCAGGTTTGCAGGTGTCGACGGAAATCGCCACGTCGCTGTCGCGCAGGGCCTCGACCACGGGAAGCACCCGGGCCAGTTCTTCCTGGACCGATACAGCCTGTGCACCCGGACGGGTGGACTCGCCACCAATATCGAGTATGTGGGCACCCTCGCCCCGCAGTTGCCAGGCGTGCGCAATGGCGGCCTCGGCGGACGCGTGCTGCCCCCCATCCGAGAACGAATCGGGCGTCACGTTGACAATGCCCATTAAAATCGGGCGCTCGAGTGAAAACTCAAAGCGCCCGCATAACCACTGTTCAGACATTCAGTTTAGACCTGTCAACCGTCAGACGGCTGCCGCGGTATCCGTGCTGGCACCGGGCGCCTTGCCTGTTGGGGTGTCCGAAGAATCAGAGGAAGTCTGGGGCGTCTTGGGTGGACGCGGTGGGCGACCTTCCATGATGTCGGCAATCTGGTCGGAATCAATCGTTTCCCACTCGAGGAGGGTCTTGGTCATGAGTTCGACCTTGTCGCGATTGGCCTCAAGAATGTTGCGCGCGACTTGGTACTGCTCGTCAATAATCTTGCGAATCTGGGCGTCCACCTTTTGCATGGTTGCCTCGGACACGTGCGTGGTCTTGGTCAGGCTGCGACCAAGGAACACCTCGCCTTCGTTTTCTGCATAGACCATGGGTCCGAGCTCGGTCGTCATGCCATAGCGCGTCACGATGTCACGCGCAATGGCTGTGGCGCGCTCAAAGTCGTTCGAAGCACCCGTAGTCATCTGGTTCATGAACAACTCTTCGGCAACACGGCCGCCAAACAAAACAGCGATGGTGCAGAGCAATCGCTCTTTGTCCATGCTGTAGCGGTCGCCTTCCGGTAACTGCATCGTCACACCCAGTGCCCGACCGCGCGGAATGATCGTGACCTTGTGCACCGGATCAGTCTTGTTGGCCAAGCTGCGCGCCACAACGGCGTGGCCAGACTCGTGATATGCCGTATTGCGACGCTCTTCTTCAGGCATCACGATCGAACGGCGCTCGGCACCCATGATGATCTTGTCCTTGGCTTTTTCGAAGTCGGACATGTCAACCGTACGACCATTGCGCCGTGCCGCGAACAAGGCGGCTTCATTGATCAGGTTGGCCAGATCGGCGCCCGAGAAACCCGGGCAGCCGCGCGCCAGGACGTGCGCGTCGACGTTTTGCGAAATCGGCACCTTGCGCATGTGAACTTTGAGGATCTGCTCGCGCCCGCGAATATCGGGCAACGGCACCACGACCTGGCGGTCAAAACGGCCAGGACGCAGCAGAGCTGGGTCGAGCACGTCAGGCCGGTTGGTGGCGGCGATGACAAGCACGCCCTGGCCGGTCTCGAAACCGTCCATTTCCACCAGCAGCTGGTTCAGTGTCTGTTCGCGTTCGTCATTACCGCCACCCACCCCGGCACCGCGCTGGCGACCGACCGCGTCAATTTCATCGATAAAAATGATGCATGGAGAGTGCTTCTTGGCGTTTTCGAACATGTCACGCACACGGGCTGCGCCCACGCCGACGAACATTTCAACGAAATCTGAACCTGAAATACTGAAAAACGGTACTTTTGCCTCGCCTGCAATTGCCTTGGCGAGCAGGGTCTTACCCGTTCCAGGCGAACCCACCATCAGCACACCACGGGGGATACGACCGCCGAGCTTCTGAAATTTTGAGGGGTCGCGCAGGAAATCCACCAGTTCCTGAACGTCTTCCTTGGCCTCGTCGCAACCTGCCACGTCAGCAAACGTGATGACGTTGGTGCTCTCGTCCATCATCCGGGCACGTGATTTGCCAAAGCTGAACGCCCCACCCTTGCCGCCACCCTGCATCTGGCGCATGAAGAACACCCAGACACCGATCAGCAACAACATCGGGAACCAGGAAACGAAAATGCTCATCAGCAGCGAAGGTTCTTCGCGTGCCTTGCCCGACACCTGAACACCAGCCTTCATCAGGTCGGACACCATCCACAGGTCTCCGGGCGAGGTCAACGTGTAGGGACGACCCGTATCGGGCGTCACGTAAAGGACGTCAGACTGCACATCGACCTTGCGCACCTTGCCGGACTTCGCATCATCCATGAACTGGGTATAACTCACCGAGTCCTGGGACGGTGCGCGACCGTCAAACTGTTTGAACACGGTAAACAACACCAGTGCGATCACCATCCAGACCGCAACTTTGGAAAAGGAATTGTTCAAGGACGAT
>CAIJKV010000263.1 GCA_903821335.1 uncultured beta proteobacterium | reverse complement strand
GAGGCGCTCCTGGCCAGCGCTGCCGGACCCAAGATTGCAACAGACACGCGGCCCCTGACACTACCGTTGCTTTTTGAAGCACAGTCAGCCCGTGACCCCGAGGCCTGCGCCCTGTTGTTTGAAGAAGGCGCATCGCGGGGCACACTGACTTATGCCGAACTGGATGGCCGGGCGAACCAGCTCGCGAGGCACCTTGTGCTGCAAGGTGTCGGGCCCGACCAAGTGGTCGCGATTTTGCTGGACCGCTCGCCCGAGCTGATCATTTCAGTGTTGGCAGTACTCAAAGCAGGTGCGGCTTTTCTTCCGCTAGATCCGGACTATCCGCCTGCACGCCTTGCGTTCATCCTGAAAGACAGCCAGGCCACCCGCGTACTGAGTAACAGCGCGCGCTACGAGCGCCTGCAACTGACACTCGATGAGGCCTTGCCCGCTTTGCTCGACCTGGACGATGACATCCTGAATATCCGCTTGTCGATGCAATCGGACCAATCCCTCACTGACGCGGAGCGTCGCGCCCCGCTGTGGCCTGACTGTCTGGCCTACGTGATCTACACGTCCGGATCCACCGGACAACCTAAGGGTGTTGGCATTTCCCACGCAGCGGCCGTGAATCTGTCGCTTGCGCAAATCAACAGCTTTTCCCTGACCCCACAAGACCGTGTCCTGCAATTCGCATCGCAGGCTTTTGACGCGAGCGTCTGGGAAATCCTGAACGCCTTTGGCGCCGGGGCTGCACTGGTCATTCCCCCTGCGTCGACACGGACAGACGCGGCAGCGAACCTGGGTGCCTGCCTGAGCCAATTCGGCGTGACACACGCCACACTCCCGCCGGTGCTGGTTGCCGTTCTGGATGACCAGGCCTTGAGCGGACTTCACACGCTCGTGGTCGCTGGCGAGGCCTGCCCAGCCACAATCGTTCAACGTTTTGCCGGTCATCTTCGCATGATCAACGCCTACGGCCCGACCGAGGTCACCGTGTGCGCGACCATGAGCGCACCGCTTGATTCCACGCGCGATGGATCCACCCCGTCACGTGCGGTCACCATCGGGACGCCTCTGGTCAACGTCCAGGTCTACCTGCTCGACGCGAACCTGGAACCTGTGCCGGTTGGCATGCCGGGCGAACTGTATGTCGCAGGCCATGGCCTGGCGCGCGGCTATCTGGGACGAACAGGCCTGACCGCTGAACGGTTCGTCGCCTGCCCATTTGGCCCGACCGGCGCGCGCATGTATCGCACCGGTGATCTTGCAGCACGTCGTGACGACGGCTCAATCGAGTTTATGGGCAGGGCAGACGATCAGGTCAAGATTCGCGGCTATCGGATCGAGCTCGGCGAAATTGAAGCCACACTGATCGCACAGTTTGACTGTGTGAAGCAAGCTGCCGTCCTGCCACGCCTCGTCGGCGACGACCAGCAACTGGTCGCTTACCTTGTCTTGCAACCGGACCACATCCTACCGGACACGCAAACACTGATCGACAAGCTCCTCACCGCATTGCCTGGCTACATGGTGCCCGCGCACTTCATGCAAGTCGACTGTATTGCGCTGACACCAAATGGCAAGGTTGACCGACGCGCGTTGCCAGAACCTGATCGGCAACATATTGATGCCGCCTACCTGGCGCCGCGCACGGACCGGGAAGAACTGCTTTGCCGTCTGTTTGCCGAACTGACCGGCGTCTCGCGCGCGAGTGCCGACGCAGGCTTTTTCGCGATTGGCGGCGATAGCATCTCAGTCATTCGACTCGTGAGTCGCGCACGCTCGGAAGGCTTGATTTTTACGGTAGCGGACGTTTTCAAACAACAAACTCCCGAGGCGATCGCGGCCGTTGCGCAACAGGCCGACACCGCCCAGAGCACAGCAGGGTGGGTCGAGGATGGTGTCTTTGAGCCGCTGCCGGTGCACCGGCTATTCATGCAGCTTGGCGGACCGCTTGGCCGCATGAACCAGGCTGTGTGCCTGGAAGTACCGGACAACGTCACCCACGCGTCGGTCACACAGGCCTTGACGGCACTGCAGGCACACCATGGCGCACTACGCCTGAGAGCGCTGACCGCGACGGCGACTGGGAGTACCGAGTTTTTCATTGATGCTGTCGACGCAATCCCGGCGCTGACCTTACCGCTGCTTGATCTCAGTGCCTATGGCGCAGAGCAAGCCCGCACGCTTCTGGTTGAGGCCGTCTTGCCGCTCAGCGATCAACTCGACACCGAACGCCCTGGTGGCATGCTGACCGCCCTCTGGGTCCGGCGCAATCATCTGGCCCCCCTGCTGGTGGTGGTCATCCATCACTACGCGGTGGACGGCGTGTCCTGGCGCATCTTGCTCGATGATCTCAAGCACCTCACATCGGGCTCGGCCAAAGGCTTGCCGCCTCTGACGATGTCGCTGCGCGCCTGGTCGCAGATCCTGCATGAGCAGGGCCGACAAGGCACGAGACGCCCGGAAGAACAGCTCTGGCTGCAACAGCTGCGAAACACCGTCGACCTGCCGATCGAGCAGGCTGTCGCGCCTGGGTGCAATACGCTTGAACAGGCTGCGCACCTCAGTGGTCAACTCAGCCCGACCGAGACCTCACGACTGCTGCGCGCCCCCGCGGTCTACCACGGCGGCATCAATGAACTGTTGCTCGCCGCCCTGGGCCTGGCACTGCGCGCATGGAGTCTTGAACAATACGGTCAGGCGCTCGGCGACCCATTGATCGACCTTGAAGGCCACGGCCGGGAAACAGAGGCCGACCTGAGCCGTACCGTCGGCTGGCTCACAAGCGTATTTCCGTTGCGTCTGAACGTTGGAGATCTGGACTTGACGGAGTCGTCCAGCTTTGGCCACGCCATCCGCCGGATCAAGGAAAGCCTGAAAGCGTTCCCTGACAAGGGAATTGGCTACGGGATCTTGCGTTACCTCGATCCTGGCAGCGTACTGTCACAGGGTTTGCCCACATACCCGCAGATCGGCTTCAATTACCTGGGACGTTTTGAGCAGGACAACGCCCAGCCTAAGCGCCAGCAATGGCAGATGGCCGAAGGCGGCCTG
>CAIJKV010000262.1 GCA_903821335.1 uncultured beta proteobacterium | reverse complement strand
TCGGCCATGCACCTGTGCCAGCGCCAGCGTCAACAGAAATAGCGCGGTCAACTGCGTGGTAAAGGCCTTGGTCGACGCCACGCCGATTTCAACGCCGGCCCGTGTGATGAACGCCAGCTTGCACTCGCGCACCATGGCACTTGTGGCCACATTGCAGATCGTCAGGGTGTTATGCATGCCAAGCGCCCGCGCGTGCTTGAGCGCGGCCAGCGTATCGGCGGTTTCGCCTGACTGCGAAATGGTCACCACCAGCGCGTTCGGGTTCGGCACGCTATCGCGATAGCGATATTCACTCGCGATCTCGACTGAGACGCGAATTTTGGCAATCGACTCGATCCAGTATTTGGCGGTCAGGCCAGCGTAATAGCTGGTGCCACAGGCCAGGATCAGTACGCTGTCTATGCCCTTGAAAATCTTGTACGCGTCGTCACCAAACAGTTCAGGCGTGATGGATTCGGTATCGTCGAGGGTGTCGGCGACCGCACGGGGCTGCTCAAAAATCTCTTTCTGCATGTAATGACGATACGGGCCGAGTTCAGCCGCGCCGGTATGCACCTGCACGGTCTGTACGGCACGCTCGACGGGCTTGCCGGTCACATCCAGAATCCACACATTGCCCAGCTGCAGGTCGGCCACGTCGCCGTCTTCCAGGTAGACAATCTGGTCGGTCGTGCCGGCCAGTGCCAGCGCGTCTGAGGCCAGGAAATTTTCACCCTCGCCACGGCCGATCACCAGCGGCGACCCCAGCCGGGCCGCCACGATACGGTGGGGTTCGTCACGACAGAACGCCGCGATGGCGTACGCACCCTTGAGTCGCTTGACGGTCAACAGCAGTGCCTCGAGCAAGTCGCCGTTGTACAGATGGTGAATCAGGTGCGCGATGACTTCTGTGTCGGTCTGGCTTTCGAACACGTAGCCTGCGGCTTGCAGTTCCTCACGCAGTTCTTCATGGTTTTCAATGATGCCGTTGTGCACCAGCGCGATCCGGGGGTCGTCTGAATCGCGTGCGGAAAAGTGCGGATGTGCGTTGCGCGTGACCGGTGCGCCGTGCGTGGCCCAGCGTGTGTGCGCAATGCCCGTAAAGCCCGCGACGGAATCGCGTGCGATATCTGCAGCCAACTCGGCAACACGCTGCGTACTGCGCGTTCGAACCAGCGCGCCATTCTGATACACGGCGACGCCACACGAGTCGTAACCGCGGTATTCGAGCCGCCTGAGGCCTTCCACAAGAATGGGGGTAATGTCGCGTGAAGCGACTGCGCCGACGATGCCACACATAGCTGTTCTCCTGAATATCGGAATATTGTCGCTCTTATGGAAAGAAATATTATTTCTAAATTTTGATTATTATGAAATTAAATTATTCTATTTATTTTTAATGTAATAATATTTCATATTAGCCATGAAAGTTTCTAAGCAGGTGCTGCCTTCCCATGCTGAATACGACGCTAGACGATCTCGATGTGCGGATTTTGAATCAGCTGCAAACTGACGCCAGCGTGACCAACCAGGCTCTGGCCGAAATCGTGCATGCCTCGCCGCCCACGTGCATGCGCCGCGTGCGCAGGTTGGTCAAACTCGGCGTCATTGAAAAACAGGTCGCGCTCGTCGCCCCTGAAAAAGTGGGCACCACACTGACCGCCATCGTTGAGGTCACGCTCGACACGCAAACCGCTGAGCAACTCCAGCACTTTGAGACACGTGTCCAGCACGAACCGGCGGTCTTACAGTGCTATCGCGTGTCGACCGGGCCTGATTTTGTGCTGATTACCCAAGTCCGCGATATGCCCGCCTACCACGCGCTGGTGAACCGGGCGCTCACAGCCAGCGCCAACGTGCGCAACGTGCGAACTTTCTTTTCTATTCACCGCAGCAAATTCGATGTGCGCATCGACCTCGAACGGCATCTGGCCATCGGTTAAGGCGCGTCGCCCTGCCTTGCCGTGAACGTCCTACGGGCATGCGGCCGGGTGACGGTCACCAGCCACCTGCGCGTAAATAGCCAGGTAACGTTTCACCATGTCGGCCACATCGTGTTCGGCCTGCAGGTACGCCATCGCCTGATCGGCCATGTGTGCGGCGCGCGCCGGGTCATTGAGTAACAAAGAGATATTGGCGGCCATGGCGCTGGCGTCCCCGACCGGGCCGAGCAACCCGCGCCCGTCAGCCAGCGTTTCTTTCAAGCCCCCGGCCTCGGTCGCCACCACGGGCACGCGCTGTGACATCGCGTCGAGCACGCTGCTGCCGAGTGCCTCAAAACGCGACGCCATCACAAAGACCGCCAGCGCCGGGTACAACTGCTCGACCGCCGCTTCAAACCCCAGCACCCGATAGCGATCGCCCAGCCCTGCCGCGTCCAGAGCCTGTTGCGCGAGCGCAGAGGCTTCCCCCGGTGCCCCCCAGTGCACGAACACCACATCCTCAAAGCGCGCGCACACTGCAGCCGCGGCCCGTATCAGTGTCACCGGATCTTTTTCAGTGGTCAGGGCAGCGGCGGTGCCCACCAGCCGTCGGCCTTGCAGGCCCTGGCTGGCGACAAATTCTCGCACCCGTTGCGGGTTGGCCACCACCGGCGGCACGGCGCTACGGATGACGACGACCGGCAAACCCATGTCGCGCGGGGCTTGGGCAGACGACTCACTGATCGCAACCAGCTTGTCGACCCGCGCCCATTTCCAGCGCGTCAGGCCAGCGCCCGAACCAATCGGAAAACTGGTGCGCCGTGAAAACACAATGGGACGGCGATGCAACCATTTGGTCAGGACGACCCAGGTCACGGCTTTGGCGGTCTGGGCATGCAGCACGTCATACGCGCCACCCTGGCGGGCCAGCCAGCGGCCCAACGCCAGCGAGGAACCCACTTCGCGCACCACCAGCCCCTGTGCCTGCGCCCGCTTGGCGAGCGCGCCGTCCGCACGCACCAACAGTTCGACGTGATGCCCCAGGCTGCGCAACCCCAGCGCCGTCAGCAAGGTCTGGCGCTCACCACCCCGCCAGCCGCCTTCTGTGTTGATCTGCAAGATACGCATCGCGTCGCCCTACCCCTGCGTGGTGGCGCCGAACGACTGACGATAGCGCACGACATTGACCGTCACCGCGAGCGTGGCAAACGTGATCGCCACCCACAACCCCATCATGGGTCCCCACCCTGCGCTCAGGCTAAACGCCGACGCCACCACGGCCGCGCCAAAGGTCTGGCCAAATACACGTGTGGTCGCCTGGATACCGCCCAGCGCACCGGCACGATGGCGCGGGGCAGAACCAATCAGGACGCGGTTGTTGGGTGTCTGGAAAAACCCGAAACCAATACCAGCCAGCGTCATGGCTGCGATCAGGCAGGCATCACTGACATCGGTTGGCAGCAGCACAATGATCAATAGTCCCGAGGCCATGGCGCCCGCGCCCACCCCACACAGCAGCGCCACGGGATAGCGGTTCGACATACGACCCGCCACCAGGGCAATCAGGGCAGCACCCAGGGGCCAGCCAGCCAGCAGGATGCCGACCGAAGCCTGCGGGCGATGCAGCGTCTGCTGCAGGTAAAACGGCAGGGATACAAAGGTTGCCATCTGCGCCGCGAAGGTGCTGGCTGAGGCGGCAAGCGCGAACCGCATCGCAGGAATCCGGAACAAATCGACGGGCACGAGCGGTGCCGTCTGGCCACTCGAGCGGCGCACCAGTACAACGCAGCTCGCGCAACCCGCAGCGACCAGGCAGAGTGAGGGCAAGGGATAGGTCGCCAGATAGTCGGCGCCCACAATGAATAACCCCACCGTGATCATGCTGAGCACCGCAGCGACCCAATCCAGCGGTGCCCGCACCCTGGCCACGTCCGGCAGCGAACGCACGCCAAACAGCGCCAGCAGGCCGATCGGCAGATTGATCGCAAAAATCCAGTGCCAGTTCGCGATCGACAAAATAAAGGACCCAAGCGTTGGGCCCAACACGGACATCACGCCGACCGTCATGGCGTTCAGTCCAATGCCGCGCGCGATGCTGTTGGGTGTGTAAATATGGCGGATCAGCGCGCCGAACAAACACATGATGGCGGCTGCACCCAACCCTTGCAACACCCGGCAGCATAGCAACACCGTGAGCGAGGGTGCCAGTGCGCTGGCCACCGATGCGGTCGTAAAAACAATCAGTCCGACCCGAAACATCCGCTTAAAGCCAATGCGTTCACCGATCGCCGACAGGGGCAACAATGTCATCGCCACGGTTAAGCCGTAGGCATTGACGATCCAGACAACCGCTGCGGCACTCTGGTTCAGGTCACGCGCGATGGTGGGCAGCGCCACGTTCGACATCGACGCGTCCAGCACCGAGATGCTGATGCCGACCAGTATTGTCAGTGCCGCCCATTTACGCCGGCGGTCGGACATTGGTTCGGCTTCGGACGTGGGCGAAGCCTTCTGGTCGTCAACGTTAGTCAAGACTTTTTGACCGGCCGCTTCCAGCCCTGCACCGTCGTTTGCCTGACACGCGAGATCGTCAACTGATCGGGCGGCGCGTCTTTCGACAGCGTGGTGCCCGCCCCGAGTGTCGCGCCACGGCCAACCCGCACCGGCGCCACCAGTTGCGTGTCTGAACCAATGAAGGCGTCATCCTCAATCACGGTACGGAATTTATTGACGCCGTCGTAATTACAGGTGATGGTGCCCGCACCGATATTGACGCGCGCGCCGATATCGGCGTCGCCGATGTAGGCCAGGTGATTGGCCTTGCTGTCCTCTCCCATCGGGGTGTTTTTAATCTCGACAAAGTTGCCGACGTGCACACGGTCGGCCAGCTTGGCGCCTGGACGCAAGCGCGCAAAGGGTCCAATGTGCGCGTCGCAGCCGACTTCTGCCTGGAAGATATGGCTGAACGCCTCAACGCGGGTGCCTTGCCCAATCACGGCGTCACGCACCACACAGTGTGGGCCGATACGCACGCCATCGGCCAGGCGCACGGTGCCCTCAAACACACACCCCACGTCGATGAACACATCGCGGCCACATTCAAGCGTGCCACGCAGATCAAACCGCGACGGATCGGCCAGCGTGACACCGGCCTCCAACTGGCGGCGCGCTTGCTCAGCCTGCCACAAGCGCTCGAGCTCGGCCTGTTGCATGCGGCTGTTGACGCCCAAGGTCTCAAACGACGCGCCCGGATGGGCCACGGCGACCGTCAGGCCGTCGGCCACCGCCATCCCGATAATGTCGGTCAGGTAGTACTCACCCTGCGAGTTGGTATTGGTCAGTTGCGTCAGCCAGCGCTTAAGCGCCGCGGTGGGGGCGGCAATGATGCCGGTATTGATTTCCGTGATGGCGCGCTGCGCCGCGGTCGCATCCTTGTGCTCGACAATCGCGCAAACATTGCCCGACGCGTCGCGCACAATGCGGCCATAGCCGGTGGGGTCTGGCAAAATTTCTGTCAGGACGGCCAGCCCATCCTGGCGCGCGGCCAGCAAGGCACGCAAGGTATCGGGCTGCACCAGCGGCACGTCGCCATACAAGACAATCGTGACGTCTTCGTGCTGGTTTTCTTTAAGCATGGCCGCCGCCTGCATGACGGCGTGTCCGGTGCCAAGCTGGGGTTGCTGCAAAGCGAACTGCAGGTCAGCCTGACTGGCATACGCCTCGCGCACCTGCTCGGCACCATGCCCGACCACGACGATGATGCCGTCGGCGTTCAGGGCCCGCGCGCCATCCAGCACATGCGACAACATGGGGCGCCCGGCAATCGTGTGCAAGACCTTGGGAAGGTTGGACTGCATGCGCTTGCCCAGGCCTGCGGCGAGAATAACGATGTTCAACATGATGTGTCAGGGTGTGGTGGTGTCTGGGCCGGCTGCCTTCTTGCCAGCGGTTTTTCTGACTGACGTTTTTTTGGCCGGCGCTTTGCGGACAGCGGCTTTTTTGGCGGTGGCCTTTTTGGCGGCGGCTTTTTTTGGGGCAACGGCCGGTTTGTCACCTGCCGCGGCGGCCGTCATGGTGGCGGCAGTCGCTGCCGCGACGTTGCCGAACTGCTGCTTCAGCATGTCCCACCAGGCTTGCGCAGCCTCGGGAATGGTTGAAGCAGAGGTCGGCTCCGCCGTCGAGGCGGCTTCGCTTGTGGGCGCTGGGGCAGCCGGCGCGGGCTCAGCCGCAGGCGGGGTTGGGGTCGCGGCTGGGGTGGGCACATAGGCCGTGGTGCCAGTGCTGCCGCCGGCCTGCGGGCGCAAACCAAGCACCACCTCGAGCGGCGAGGGCGAGCCACCAGAAAACCCCTCTGCCATCGAACTGGCCGAAGACATGAAGGAACGCAGCGTGGCGATGGTGGCCAACTGAACCTCCATGCCCTGAATCGTGCTGCCCAGCATGGACAGGTTTAGTTTGAGCCAGTTTTCAACTGTCTTGAGCTCGGCGATGCGCCGCTCAAGGTCTTCAGGATTCATGGCTGAGCCCATCGGCGAACCAGCACCCATGCCGGCCGGACCGGACAAACCGGCAAACGCCTGACGCATCATTTCCATGCTGGCAAGCAGTGGGTTAGACGCTGCCTGGCCGCTTTGACCCATGCCGGGCAGGATAAACGGATTAGACGAAGAGGCGCTCATGATGAATCCTTTTAGGCTTGATCCTCAGGATATTACGGGAAATTCTGGGACAATATGGGAATGCAAAGCCTGATCACCCTTCCAGAACTTGAGTCCGCCATTAATTATTGGCGCCAGCGCAGTCCGTCCGTGGGTGAAGAGCTTCGCCTGTGCCCCGAAGCCTCGTCCCTGGCGACCCCGTACGCCCTGATGATCATGCAGCGTCGCACCAGCATTCAGGTCGCCGAAATGTCGGAACGCGCCCAACAGGCGATCGCCGGCTGGCAACAAGCCCTGGCACAACGCTGAGATCACGGCCCCAGGCGCTTAATGCAGCAGTGCTTCGATATCGTGTGCGACCACGGCCGCGCTGGCACTGTTGTTGAGCAACACACGGGCCTCGCCTTGGGTGTCGAACAAATAAAAACTGGCGCTGTGATCCATGCTGTAGCCACCGTTGGCCTGCGCCACCTTGGCGTAATAGGCCTTGAACGCGCCCGCTGCCAGCTTGACCTGCTCGGGTGTGCCGGTCAGCCCCAGAAAGCTCGGGTCAAAACTCGACACGTAGGCCCCCAGCACCTCTGGCGTGTCGCGTTCTGGGTCGACCGTAATCATGACGATTTGCACACGACTGGCCTGGTCACCCAGCAGGTGAACCACCTGCGCGAGTTCTGCCAGCGTGGTGGGGCAAACATCCGGGCACTGCGTATAGCCAAAGAAAAACAGTGTCACCTTGCCCGCGAAACTTTGCAGCGTATAGGGTTTGCCGTTCGTTCCCGTCAGCGTCCAGCCCTGGCCCATATGTGTGCCCGTGATGTCGCTACCCGTGAAAGCGGGGCCCGACGAATCGCCACAGCCGGCCAGCGCCGCCGACAGCGCCAGGGCCCCCAGACTGGTCAGTACGCGCCGACGCAATAACGTCCGGATAGTCTGCATAATTTTTCGCTCAGTGTCCGGCGATCAGCCAGTGGTCGGCCAGCAACGCGGCAAACAACAGTGACAGGTACAAAATTGAAAACCTGAATAATTTGCGTGAAAGCTCATCGCTGTAGGCGCGATAGAGCCGCCAGGCGTAGGAAATGAAGATGGCGCCCAGAACCAATGCCGACACCAGGTAGAGCCACCCGCTCATTCCCACGGGATAAGGCAGGACGGTCGTGGCCAGCAACGCAAAGCTATACAGCAGGATATGCAGGCGGGTAAATTGCTGGCCATGCGTCACCGGCAACATCGGCAAACCTGCCTTGGCATAGTCATGGCTGCGATACAGGGCCAGCGCCCAGAAATGGGGCGGCGTCCAGATAAAGATGATCAGCACCAGCAACCAGGCCTCGGCCGGTACCGAATCAGCGACGGCCGCCCAGCCAAGCGCGGGTGGCATCGCGCCTGACAGCCCGCCAATCACGATGTTCTGTGGGGTACGGGGCTTGAGAATAACGGTGTAGATCACTGCATACCCGACAAAGGTCGCGAACGTCAGCCACATCGTCAGGGGGTTGACCAGCGTATAGAGCAGCAGCATGCCCAGGCCACCCAGCAAGCCCGACAGACTCAGCACCTGGGCGGTGGAAATGGTGCCGCGCGCGGTGCCACGGCGCGCCGTGCGAACCATGCGCGAATCGACTTCCTGCTCAATCAGGCAGTTGATGGCAAAGGCGGCGGCGGCAAGCATCCAGATACCAATCGTGCCGGCTACGACTTTTTGCATGTCGGGCAGGGTCGGGGTCGCCAGGAACATGCCGATCACGGCGCAAAACACCGCCAGCTGCGTGACACGCGGTTTGGTCAGCACCAGATATTGGCGCAACAGACCGGGTGTGGGGGCAGTAATCGTCGACATGGCAGCTATTTTGTAAAGTTCAGGCAGATTGTACTGACAAGCGTGTGGCGCCAGCCACACGCACCATCAAGGTGACGGTCACCAGCACCAGCGCAGCAGCGCCGCCGTTGTGCAGCACCGCCACCAACAGCGGCCACTGAAAGAAAATGGTGGTGAGCCCGGTCGCAAGTTGTGCCAGCAAAAAGACCAGCACCAGGGTGGCCGGACCGCGCAGGCCTGCAAACGCGCGCAGGCGCCAGGCCAACGTTCCCATATAGGCGAACACGATGATGGCGACGTTGCGGTGCACCCAGTGAATGGCGGTCAGCGCCTGCTGGGAAATCATGTCACCGTTGGGCATTTCCCCCAGACCCCGCAGGAGGGAAAACCCATTGACGGTGTCCATCGGGGGCAACCAGTGCCCATCACAGGTCGGAAAATCCAGGCACGCCAGCGCAGCATAGTTGGTGCTGACCCAGCCACCCAGGGCAATCTGCACAAACAGCAAGGCCAGCCCGAGCACCAGCCAAGGCATATACCCGGCGGCACCCGCCTGCACCGGCGCGTGCTTGCGTTCGCGCGCAGCCAGCCACGTCATGAGCGCCAGCAAAATCATCCCGCCCAGCAGGTGGCCAGTCACGACCGCAGGCATCAGCTGGTGCGTCACCGTCCAGGCACCAAAGGCGCCCTGCAAGCAAACCGCGACCAGTGCCACGCACGCAAGCGCCGGAGAGCGGCCGAACCGGGCGCGATGGCGCCACGCCATCCACACAATCGCGATGATCAGCAGGCCCAGTAACGAACCCACATAGCGATGAACCATCTCGATCCAGGCCTTGGGCAGGGTCACCGGCCCGTCGGGCATGACCTGCACGGCCTGACGAATGGATTGCAATGCGCCGATGGGCGTCACGTTGCCGTAGCAACCCGGCCAGTCGGGGCAGCCGAGCCCGGAGTCCGTCAGGCGCACAAACGCCCCGAACATGATCAGGTCCAGCGTCAGGAACCAGGTCAGGAAAACAATCTTTCTATACCGCGCACGGACAGGGTCTGTCATGGCTGTGGCTAGCCAATCCTGGAGTTGAAGATCAGTTTGCTGATGTCTTTGCGCACGCCAATCGGATCAGCATCGACGTCGTACTGCATGATCAGGTTGCCAAGCGGGTCGATGATCCACATCGGCTGCGCCAGGCCCTCTGCAGCCGTGGCCGCGCCTGAGGGCGTGGTTAAAAAGCGCTGCAACTGCTCGGGTTTGACCCTGACCATGACGGCGCCCTTGTAGGCTTCCAGCACCTTTTCCGGGACTTCAGCGTCATCGGTAATGAACCAGATGCGGGACAGTCTTTCAACGTTCTTGCCCTGACTGGCGTGTGAGTTGCGCAAGACAAACAGTTTGCGTGCGCACGATTCTGGGCACTCGGCCACGTCAGCGGTGGCCAGCACCCACTTGCCCTTCATCGAGTTCAGGTCGAAAGGCTTGCCATCGAGCGTGGTCAACTGCAACGCGTCGGCAGCAGGCATGGGCCGCTGGGGTTGCACCAGGGTGCCATAGTTGACGCTGTCAGTGGGGCGCCATTCCGGATTGAAATACACCAGCACGGCGGCCACGACAGGGGCTAAGCTCAGCAAAAAAATCAGGATGAGCGGCCGGCGCGAGCGATTATTGGTCACTGCGGGCGGCGTGGTGGCGGCTGGGTTCACTATGGCGGGTCGGTTCACGTTAAGTCCAATTTCGATTTCAATTTCGATTTCAATTTCAATTTCAATTTCAATTTCAAAGCATCAGCATCAGCATCAGCATCAGCATCAGCATCAGCATCAGCATCTGCATCTGCATCTGCACCAGCATCTGTGCACGCACACGCATACGCACATGCATCACTGAGTGTGCGTCGTCAAACTGCGCCGTCGCCAGGCGCGCGCGGCGACAACGATCCCTGCAATCACGGCCATGGCGGCAAACCCAAACCATTGCATGGCGTAGCCCATGTTTTTGTCAGAGTCGGTTGAGGGCTCGGACCAGGTTCGACTGAGCCCATCGTCATTCGGTTCCTTCTGCAACAACACGGCTGGAACAAACTTTAACCCCGTCAGCGCTGTCAACTCCGACAGCTCGAGGTTTTGCAGGCGCGGCAGCCGGGCGACCTCAGCGTCGCTGGTAGCCAGCGCGACATTGCCTGGCCAGCCTGGCGGAAACTGACTCACTGCACTGGCGCCCGAGGACCAGAGTTCAAACATGCGTGGCACATGCATGGCCAACTCGCCGCTCACGCGCTGCGTGCCAGCCGGCGTGACCACACGCAGCGCCTGACTGACCTCGAACGGCCTGGCAAACCAGCCCCGCAGCACCAGCACGGCCGTGCCATCCTCAAGCACCAAGGGTGTCGCCAGCCATAGGCCAGGACGCCCATTCAGATTGCGGTTGTCGAGCGTCACACTCAAGTCCGTCCGCCAGCGTCCGACCGCTTGTGCCGGCCCCCACGCCGTAAGCTGTTCAGCCGGCACGGCCCCCGACAGTGACAACGGCGGCTGGCTGCGACCAGCCTGGATGTCGGCGGCAACTGTCCGACGTTCCTCTGCACGGCCCAGCTGCCAGCGGCCTAACGACACGCACACCAACGCCACCAGCGCCAGCAATGCCAGTGCAGCCAGTGTCAGCACTCGGGAATGCACTTTAGCCACGTCTGCGATAATTCCTGTTTTAGGCGGGAGGCCTGATGCGTATTTTCGTTGTGATCGCTTTCCTACTGATCGTCGGTAGTCTTGCATCAGCACTGTTCTACCTGATGCGAGACAAAGGGACAACCAATCGAACCGCGAAAGCACTCACCGTGCGCATCGGGTTATCCGTCGCGCTGTTCTTGCTGTTGCTGTTTGCCAACTGGATGGGCTGGATCCAGAGTACCGGCGTGCGGTAGTCAAAAAGGCCGGCTGCGCCGGCCTTTTTCCAGACGTCGCGGTGCGAGACCGCGCCGGTTCAGAACCAGTAAACGAACAAGTACAGGCCGAGCCAGACCACGTCCACAAAGTGCCAGTACCAGGCTGCGCCTTCGAAACCAAAATGGTTCTTCGCGGTGAAGTGGCCCTTCATCATGCGAATCAGGATCACGGTCAGCATGGTTGCGCCCATGATCACGTGAAAACCATGGAAACCCGTCAGCAGGAAAAACAGCGAGCCATAAGCGCCCGAGCTGAATTTCAGGTTGAGCTCATGGTAGGCATGGTAGTACTCGGTTGCCTGGCAAGCCACGAAGATGATGCCCAGCAAGATGGTCGTGAACAACCAGAACTTTGCCTTGCCACGATGGTCGTCAAGCAGCGCATGGTGCGAAATCGTGAGGGTCACGCCTGAGGTCAGCAACAGCGCCGTGTTGATGGTGGGCAACCAGAAGGGGCCCATCGTCTGGAAGCTTTCGACCACACCTGCAGGACCCAGGTTAGGCCAGGTCGGGTTGAAGTTGGGCCACAACAGCAGTTTGTGATCCATGTCGCCCAGCCAGGGCGTGGTGATCGTGCGGGTGTACCAGAGCGCGCCAAAGAACGCGGCAAAGAACATAACTTCGGAAAAAATGAACCAGGACATGCTCCAGCGGTAGGAGACATCGACGCGCTTGCTGTTGAGGCCGGTTTCTTCTTCGTGGATCGCATCGCCAAACCAGAAGTACAGGACCGTGACCAGCCCGAGCAAGCCCACCGTGACGGCCCACTTACCCAGATCGATGCCGTTGACCCAACCCGCGGCACCCAGCATGACCACGAGCAGCGCAAGGCTGGCCCGAATGGGGTGAGCCGAGTCGTTCGGTACATAGTAATAGGGTGCTTCTTTGACGTGGATAGAGTGGGATGCACTCATGATGTTCTCCGGACTACAAATAGTTAAATACTTGTCTCAACTCAGGCTGGAAACCGCCAAACGCACGATCATCACCAGCCCCACCACAAAAATCAGCCCTGCCAGCAAACCAGCGACAACCAGGTGAACCGGGTTGAGCCTGGCCACGTCGTTCTGTGACCCCGCGCCTTTCCTGACCCCAAACATTGCACAGGCAATCGCAACGAGTGTCTGGAAGAAATTGAGCTTGCGCTGGGCAGACTCTTTAAGATCCTGAGTCATGATCGCCACCAGCCTGTCAGGAAAAGTAGTGCAAGTAAACCTGCTTGCCTACCGTCCAGGCAAACATCACCACCACGATCGCAAAGAAGATCAGACCGGTGCGTTTGTTTTTACGACGTTGCTCTGGAGTGATAGCCATATTCTTAATCAACAACAGGTGGTGTGACAAAGGTGTGAAAAGGTGCGGGTGACGGCACCGTCCATTCCAGGCCCTCGGCACCTTCCCAGGGCTTGGCTGGGGCAATGGCGCCTTTGCCTGCGTAGCACTTGAGGACGATGTACAAGAACAGCAATTGCGACAGGCCGAACCAGAAAGCGCCGATCGTGGCGATCTGGTGGAAGTCAGTGAACTGCGCCGGGTAGTCGGCGTAACGACGTGGCATACCGGCCAGACCCAGGAAGTGCATCGGGAAGAAGGTGACGTTAAACGAAATGATGCTCGACCAGAAGTGAATCTTGCCCAGCTTTTCGTC
>CAIJKV010000261.1 GCA_903821335.1 uncultured beta proteobacterium | reverse complement strand
TGCCCGGATGCCAGAGGCCGTGCAGGGTGCGGTCCTGTCTGGACTGAAAATGGAAGCGCTGGCCTTGCATCGTTTGCAGCGCAGCCTCAATGTCTTGCGCCCTGATCGGCCGATCAAGCAAGGAAAGCGCTGGCGGCGGGCCGGGAACATTGTCTGGGGCAAGCGAGATCTGGTCGCATGTGGATGCTGCGTGGCCCGGGAGTGCCGTGAGCGAGGGCAAACTTGCGCCAACAGAATAGACCACCACCCGCACGCGAATCGCTGCCTCTGACCAGCAACGGATGTCGGGCACGACCTGCCCCGGCTGCAAGCCACGGTCGCCACGTGGACGCCCCGAATACTGCTGAAAAAATTCAAGCAACGAAAAGTACAGGTCTTCATGCAGTGCTTCACAGATGCTGAGCAGCAACTTTCCGTCGGGCATGCAGACCTCGGCGCCAGGCATGTCCACGCGAATCTCGAGTCGCTCGAAGTATGGTTCATGACGGCCCCAGTCATACGCAGCGAGAGTTTGCATGATCAGGGAGAAAGCGGTCTGCAGCGTAGTCTGGAGCGGCTCGGTGCTCAAGGCAAGCCGGCCGGCCGGATCGGCGACAGTCAACCAGCCAGTTGGTGAAAAAGTCTTCTCGCCAAGCGCGTCTGTCAGCACCAGGTTGGGCGCAAGTACCTGATGATGGCTGACCACGCTGTCAGGACCGCGATGCAGGCGCAGGGCATAAACGGGAACACCCGCTGCGGGGATGGCCTTCCACGTGAGCGTGACACCGTCCAGCAGTGCGCCCAGCGGATAAGCCTCGCAGAGAAACCTGCGCACATCCGCGAGAGGATGAACGGGATAGTCGATCTCGACGGCCACCAGCCCAGCGAGGTCCACCTCTTCGAGAAAAAAATGAATCAGTGGCTTGTAGGCACTATGCGTGCGCGCGTGAATGCCCCGCGCAGCCAGACAGGCCGCGAGCCGCGACCGCGCGTCGTAATCTTCAAACAGCCAGAGGTCGACCATTTTCCCGACCCAGGCGTCGAGCCGGGCATCGCTCTCGAGGGCGTGTGCGGTCGTCGTGAGCGACCGTTCAAACAATACTGTTCCAGACAACGCGGTCATGAGTATTCTCGTTCAGTGCACACTGGTCGGATCGATTTTGTCGCGCAACCAGTCACCCAGCAAGTTCAGCCCCAGGACGCAGCACATGATCGCCACGCCGGGAAAGACACTGACCCACCAAGCCGTCTGCAAATAGGTCCGGCCGTCGGCAAGCATGCCGCCCCAGCTTGGTGTCATGGGGTCGACCCCCAGTCCGAGAAAGGTCAGGCTGCTTTCAAGCAGAATGTTATTGGCGACATTGAGCGTCATCAGGACCACCAGTGGGCCCAGCAAATGCGGCAACATGTGGCGCCAGATAATCGACCAGTCACTGACCCCGATCGCGTGCGCGGCCTGCACGAATTCACGATCACGCAAGCCCAGTACCTGACCGCGGACCAGACGGGCATATTGCACCCACTGCGAAATGATCATGAAAAAAATGATGTGATCCAGGCCTCCGCCCAGAATGGAAATAAACGTGATGGCAATAAGGATGAATGGAAGGGCCAGTTGCACATCCACGCAACGCATCAGGAACATTTCCCAAAAGCCGCGGTAGTAGCCAGCGACCAGGCCGACCAGTGTGCCCAGCACCACTGCCCCGAGGACCGACAGCACCCCGACGGTCAGCGATATTTGTCCGCCCACCACGACGCGGGCCAGCACGTCACGCCCCAGGGGATCCGTCCCCAGCGGATGCGCCCAGGACTTCCAGGGCAAGAGCAGCCGTGCAGACAAGTCCATGGACTCGCCGCCATCCGGGAACAGCCAGCCCGCGGTCACGACCAGCAACGCAATGGTGCCGAACAGTGCCGTGCCCAGCCAGAGTTCTAGGGGAATTTTGCGAGGCATGTCTACCGAATCCGAATCCGCGGATCAACCAACCCATAGGCAATGTCGACCAACAGGTTCACTGTCACGATCAGCAATGCCAGCACCGTCACCGTCGCCTGCAGCACCGGGTAGTCGCGCCCTGAGATGGCATCGAAAGCCAGGGTGCCAAGACCCGGCCAGTTGAATACTTTTTCAACCACGACGATCCCGCCGATCAGACTGCCAAATTGCAAACCGACATAGGTGATGAGCGGAATCGCACAATTACGCAGTGCGTGTTTGTAGAGCACGACACTTTCCTTGAGACCCTTGCCACGCGCCACCATGATGTACTGCGCCGACAGGGTTTCAAGCATCGAGGTGCGCACCAGTCGCACATTTGCCGCGGAAAGAATGATGCCCATGGTCACGGCTGGCAGCACCAGGCTCGACACACCTGTCATGCCCGAGGGCGGAAAAATCGGGAGCACGATCGAGAACAGCAACACCAGCATGATCGCGAGCCAGAAATTCGGGAAAGACAGCCCCACCAGCGAAACAATGCGGATCACCTGGTCGGACCAGCCACCCTGGTTGACGGCTGCCTGGATGCCCAGCGGGATGGACACCAGCAATGAAAGCGCCAGCGAGCAGAAGGTCAGCAACAGTGTGGCGGGCAAGGCGTCGGCGATCAGCTGCGAAACGCTTGTGCCGCCCAGAAAGCTGCGGCCAAAATCTCCGACCAGCAACCCGCTGACAAAGCTGAAGTACTGCTGGCTAAACGGTTGGTCAAGTCCGAGATGTTTGCGAATGTTGATCAGATCCTGCTCGGTGACGCTACCCGCACCCTGGGCCAGCATCAGGGACGGGTCGCCTGTCAGGCGCACCGCCCAGGACACCAGCAGGGTCACGACGACGATCACAAAGATCGCCTGCAACAGACGCTTGGCCAGAAACCCCATCATGCCCATTCAGCCTTGTTCAATCGTTGGTCCGCCACCCGTTGTCCGACCGATTTTCAGTCAATGGTTTCATTGATGAAGCGGAACCGGCCGTCGGCAGGAAGTATCAGATTCTTGACACGCTTGTTGATGCCGTAGACCGTGTTCAGGCTGTAGAGTGGCATTTCCAGGGCCTGGTCGGCTACGTACCGGGCCACCTCGCGCAAGACACGCTGACGCTCGGCCTGGTCGTAGGTATTACGCTGCGCGTCAAGCAACTGGTCGAGCTTGGGATCGCTGTCATAAGGGTTCCAGCGCTGTCCGGTGTGATACATGGCATAAGCGGTGTTGTCATAGTCAAACGTCCAGCCACCCCACTGGTTCTGCCACATCTCACCGGTTTTACCGTTGGGGATGATGTCATTGAGCAAAACGCTGGTCTCATAGCCCTTCAGGTTGGGCTTAAGGCCCACGGCCTGCAAATAACCGGCAACGGCTTGCACGACCTCGCGGAAATTTGAATCCGTGCCACGGAAGTCAATCTGCACCGGTGTGCCGGCCTTGACACCCGCTTTTTCCAGCAACTGACGGGCTTGCTTGACATTGAAAGGCAGGGTCTTCAGGCTGGGATCGTCGCCAAACGAAAGTTTGCCCTGAAAGCTGGCAACGGGTTCCGCATTGCCTTGCAACAGGTTCTTGATGATGGCGTCACGGTCAACCGCCATGATCATCGCGCGTCGCACATTGACGTCCTGGGTGATGCCGGCTTTCGTATTGAAGCGCAAGGCCAGCGTGGTCGGACCGTTGATACTTTCGGACCGCAACTTCGCATCCTTGCCCAACACCTCAATCATGCTGAGCGGGATCATGGTGGCGATATCGAGGCGACCGGATTGCAACTCAGCCACCTGTGTCGCAGGCTCGGTAATGAACTTGTATTCCAGACCATCGAGCTTGGGCGCGCCGTCCCAGTAGTCGGCGTTGCGCGCCAGCGTCAGGCTGATCTTGGGCTTGTAGTCGACAAATTTGAATGGGCCGGTGCCCACGGGATGGGCGTTGAAGTATTCATCGCCCTTTTCCGTCACATAGTTGGGCGGCACGATCATCCCGCCATAACCTGCCAGCTTGGTCAGCAGCACAGGATCTGGGCGTGACAGCACAAAGTCAACCGTATAAGGGTCAACGACCGTTACCTCTTTGATGGCGTTGTAGTTGGACTGCTGCGGGCCTTTCGCACCTTCGGGCCCGAGCAAACGATCAAAGGTGAACTTGACCGCGTTGGCATCAAAAGGCTCGCCATTGTGGAACTTGACATTCTGGCGCAGTTTGAAACGAATGCGTGAATTGTTGTCCAGCATTTCCCAGGAGGTCGCCAGCCCGGGCACCAGTTTCATGTCGGCCGTACGCATGGTCAGGCCGTCATAAATCTGGCTGCCTACGCCACCCCAGGTCACCAGGAACGTGTCGATCGGATCCCAGCTGCCCGGGTCGCCTGCCGAGGCGGCGATGGTCAGTGTGCCTGCTGCGTGGGTGGCCGGCGCCATGACCGCTGCAAGTGCCAGGCAGGAAATCGCGGCGGCTTGCCGGAGTCGAACCATGCGCTGACCGGACTGGCGAATCTGAAACGGTTGGTTCTGAAACGGGCGGTTGGTAAACATGCAGATCTCCTCAGGACAAATCAGGGATGGGACTTCTTGACCCGATGGGTCAACAATAACGCGATGACGCCAACGGCCATCACCAGCAGGGAAATGTGCACAGCGTTTTTGCTGGCGGCATACGTAATGCTGGAATAGGTCAGGTATGCCGACGTCAGGCAAAAGAGCGCGGGCGTCAGCGGGTAAAACGGCACCTTGAAGGGACGTTCGGCATCGGGATCTTTGTGGCGCATGACAAACAGCGACACGCCCACAAGGAACAGGAAGGTCCAGAATACCGGTGCCGTAAATTCAACCATGACCTCGAACCCGTCGGTCTGCCAGATGCCAAGGCCGACGAGCGCCAGACTGATCACGGACTGGACGCAATACGCTGCCGTTGGCGAACCGCGACCGGCGTGCCAGTTGCCCATGAACCGCAGTGCAGGCCAGTCTCGCCCGAGCGCGAAGTTCGTCCGCGCGCCGACGATCATGGTGGCGTTGATGCTGGTCAGGGCTGAAATGGCCACGAAAATACCGAGCGCGCGCGCTCCCCAGGGACCGAACGCCTGGCCCATCAGGTCAGCGGCGACGGCCTTGCTGTTGGCAAGACCGGTCAGCCCCATTCCCGCCACGACGGCCACGTTGACGAACACGTAGGCTGCCGTGATGATGAGCAGGCTGATGACGATGACCGGGACAATCGCCCGCTTGCCGCCCCGCACTTCAGCCGAGATGTAGGCCGCCTCATTCCAGCCACCATAGGTCAGCAGGACAAACACCATCGCCAGGCCAAACATGCCCAGGTCCGGAGTGGATGAAAACAGTGCGGGCGAAGCAGGCGCGTCGCCCGCAAGCACCAGGCCCGCCACCGCGACGCAGACCAGTCCGGACACCTCGACAATGGTCAGGAGTGTCTGGACCCAGGTCGCCGCATGAATGCCGATCAGATTCACAATGGTCAGTGCCACCACGATCCCCACTGCCCAGATGGCGCTGGAATGCGCGCCCAGTTCAATCACTTTGGTCATGTAGTCGCCAAACACGAAGGCCAGCAACGCGATCGACCCTGTATTGATCACGGTGGCCTTGGCCCAGGCATACAAGAACGCGACATGCCTGCCAAACGCCCGCCCCAGAAAGTGATAATCACCCCCGGCATGCGGGTAAGTCGTGGCAAGCTCGGCGTAGCAGAGCGCGCCCGCCAGTGAAATGACGCCACCCAATACCCAGGCGACGATCATCCATCCGGCATCGCCGGTCATCCCGGCAACCATCGAAGGCGTCTTGAAAATACCCGCACCGATCACGATACCGACAATGATCGCAATCGCACTAAAGGCCGTCATCCGTCGAGCGGGTTCGCCTGCGGCAGGCGCCGCCACACTCAACTCCATCGCAATTTCCTTAAACATAGCTAGTAGAACAAGTGGCCCGTGCCGCGGCGTCAGGCGTCGGTGGGTGTCGTGCCGAATTCGGTTCCGGCCCAGCCCTCGATATGGCGAATGATATTCGCATAATCAAGCGGCCCGTCGCCCTGACTGATGGCGAACGCCAGGAACTGCCTCGCCGCCGGGTTGACGGTCATGGGCACACCGAGTTTCTCGGCTTCCTCGACGCAGAGCTTGATATCCTTGTGCAGGAGATCAGTGGTGAAGCGGGTGGGAAACTCACGGTTCAGAATGCATTGCGGGATTTTTTCCTGCGTGGCAAACGAGCGGCCACTCGAGGTGTTGATCACGTCGAGCATGGTTTTAGGGTCGAGACCGGCCTTGGAACCGTACACCAGTGTTTCGCAACTGGCCACGAAATTGGTCGCGCACAGGGCATTATTGACGATCTTCATGGTCTGGCCCAGGCTGGGCAAGGCGCCAAGGTAGAAAATATTTTTACCCAACACCGACAGCACAGGGTGGACCGCGTCATAGGCTTGCCGGTCGCCGGCAGCCATCATGGTCAACGTGCCTTGCTCGGCACCGGTGGTGCCGCCGCTGACGGGCACGCCGATCCAGGCGATATGACGGGGTGCGACCTGCGTGGCAAGCAGGTCGGTCATCGATGGTCCGGTGGTAGACAGGTCAACGATGATCCTGACAGCGTCGCCCAGCAGAACGCCTTCGGCGCCTGCCACCACATCCTGCACAATCGACGGCATGGACAGGCAAAGCATGACGACCTGCGCCTCGTCAGCCATTTCGCGCGCACTCAGGACCGGTCGCGCGCCCCGCTCCTGCAGGCGCGCCATGGCCTCGGGGTTGCGGTCCAGTACAAGCAATTCATGTCCGGCCGCCAGCAGGCGGCAGCCAAAATGAAACCCCATGTTGCCCAAGCCTATCAATCCTAGCTTCATCGTGTATCTATCCTTGCAAAGCGCATGGTGCGCATCGTTGTGAATGTCGTTTTTAGCGCGTGCCACTCAGCAGCACGCAGGTGCGTCAGTCTTCGGGTTTAAAGCCGCTTGCTTCGGCGGCTCTGCGAAAGCGTTCTATTTCCTCGAGCTGGAAAGCACGCATGCGCGCGGGTTCAAAGGGCATCAGCTCACCCGAGGTGTTTTCTACAAAAGCCTTGGAATCTGGCTGGGCCAGGGCTTTTTGCATGGCGTCGGACAAAATCTTGACGGCTGAATCGGGTGTACCCGCAGCGACCCAGAACGAGGTCCAGCTGTAGTGCACCGCCTCGGGATAACCACTTTCCTTGAGAGTCGGCACGTTGGGCAACTCAGGATGCCGGGTGTCGCCGGTGACGACGACCGCACGCACTTTTCCCTGCGTGGCGCTA
>CAIJKV010000260.1 GCA_903821335.1 uncultured beta proteobacterium | reverse complement strand
TAACCCCAACACGCGCAGAGCCAGCGTGCTCGCCCGCATCGACAATACCGACGGCAAACTGTTGCCCGAGATGTTCGTGCGTGCCTCCGTGCTGCAAAACAATGGCGAAGGCGTAAGAGTGCCCAATGAAGCACTGGTGATTCGCGGGATCTATACCTATATATTTGTGGAAACCAATCCGGGGGAGTTCACCCTGCGCAAAGTCAGGCTGACCAAAAGAGGCATCGATTTCAGTTATGTCGGCGAAGGACTCAGGGGTGACGAACGTGTCGTCACCAAAGGCGCTCTGCTCCTTGATGCTGAACTGATTGCACGCGCTGGCGACAAATAATGATTGATCGTTTGATTGTATTTTCGCTGACACAACGGATGTTTGTGCTGGTTCTTGTGGCCGCCCTGGTCGTTTTTGGTGGCTATGCCCTGACAAACCTGCCCATCGAAGCCTTCCCCGATGTCCAGGACGTGCAGGTCCGCGTCATTTCACAATTGTCGGGTCAGGCACCCGAGGATATGGAGCGCACCGTCACGCTGCCCATCGAGCGTGAAGTCGCCGGCATCCCGAACCTGGTCAATGTGCGGTCCGTCACGATGACCGGCCTGTCTATCGTGACGCTCACCTTTGCCGAAGGTACGGACAACTATTTTGCCCGGCAGCAGGCAATGGAAAAACTCTCAACGGTGGCGTTGCCTGCCGGCGTTCAACCTCAACTCGCGCCGCTTTCGACAGCCGTGGGCGAGGTATACCGATACACAATCGTGGCCCCGGGCCTGACAGATACCGAAGTGCGCACCCTGCAGGACTGGGTCATCCGCCCGGTCTTGCGGATGACCCCCGGCGTAGCCGATGTCGTCAGTTTCGGTGGTGCAATCAAAGAGTTCCACATCGAAGTCGACCCGCTCGAACTTCGCAAATACCAGATTACGCTCAACCAGTTGAGCCAGGCAGTGAGCAATGGCAACAGCAGCGCCGGCGGCGGTCTGGTGCGCCTGGGCGACGCCTCGCTGGTCGTGCGCTCGTCCGGACTGCTGGGCAGTCTGGATGATATTCGCAAGATTGTGATCACCGCGCGGCAGGGGCAGTCGATTACTGTGGGCGATGTCGCCAAAGTATCCGAATCCGAGCGGCCACGCTACGGGATCGTGGCCGTCGATCAGCAAGATAGCGTGATCGAGGGCATCGTATCGATGACTAAAGGCGGCAATCCGTCAAAGATCAACGCCGCACTCAAGGAACGCATTCAGCAGTTGCAGCACAAGCTGCCTCCCGGCGTCAAAATTGTCCCGATATACGACCGTACGGATCTCGTGTCGCACACCGTCAATACTGTCGTGCACAACCTGATCGTCGGTGCTCTGCTTGTCTTCGCCGTGCTGGTGATATTTCTGTCGAGCTGGATTGCCGCTCTGGTGGTGGCCGCGGTGATTCCCCTGGCGCTGCTGTTTGCCTTTATCCTGATGAATTGGCTCGGTGTTTCCGCCAACCTGATTTCGCTCGGTGCAGTGGACTTTGGCATCATCATCGACAGCGCGGTCGTGATCGTCGAAGCGTTCATGGTTCGACTGGCGATCGCCTCGGCCAACGAACTGCGCCCCAAATCCGCCATTGGTGAGCGTATCCATGTCCTGCACCGGACCCTGACCGATATGTCGCGCCCGGTATTGTTTTCCAAAGCCATCATTATTCTGGCTTTTGTCCCGATCTTTACCTTTCAGCGAGTCGAAGGGAAGATCTTTACGCCGGTCGCCCTGACACTCACCTTTGCGCTGCTCGGTGCGGTGCTGCTCACGTTTACCTTGCTGCCCACCCTGCTTGCGTACGTCGCGCAGTGGCGACCCCTGGTTGAGAAGCACAAGCCCTGGCTCGACCATCTGCAGAACCAGTATCGCAAGCTCGTGATCTACGTGATGAAGAACGCGCGTCGCGTGATTCTGCTGTCCCTGATCCCGGTATTGGTCGCGTTTGCCCTCGCGACCCGGTTGGGCAGCGAATTCATGCCCAAGCTCGACGAAGGCAATATCTGGCTCAGCATCACCCTGCCCACCTCTTCTTCGCTTGAGAACACCAAAGACATCGAACGCCTCGTGCGCGCCAGGTTGCTGGAATACCCTGAAGTGGAAACATTCATTTCACAAGTCGGTCGTCCTGACGACGGCTCTGATCCCAAGGGCCCCAACAACCTTGAAAACCTCGTGGCACTCAAACATCGGGATCAATGGCGCTTTAAGAATAAGGAAGAACTGGTCAGCAGTATGTCCCAGGCCCTGTCGTCCATACCCGGGATCTCGACCAACTTCTCGCAGGTGATCCAGGATAACGTCGAAGAGTCCTTGTCTGGCTTTCGAGGGGAAATTGTCGCCAAGATCAGTGGTAACAAACTCGAAATTCTTGAGGAAAAGGCGGCCCAGGTGGTCGGCGTCATCGAGGGTATTCGCGGCGCGACCGATGTCGAAGCCACGAAAATCAGTGGTCAGTCTGAAATCGTCGTCACGCCTGACCGGTCCAGGCTCGCACGCTACGGCATCTCCATTGGGGATGTCAGCACACTGGTCACCCAGGCAATGTCCGGTGCCTCGGTCACGGGTTTCTACGATGCCGACAAGCGTTTTGACGTTGTCGTGCGCATGGACCCCGCACATCGCAACAGCATCGATGCCATCTCAGGCCTGCAACTCGATGTGCCTGGCACCCAGGTGGGCAATGGAACCGGCACCATTTCGCTGGGCGATGTGGCGAACATCGAAGTCCGTGAAGGTGCCTCGCGTATCCTGCGTGAATCGGGATCGCGCATCGTGATCGTCAAGGTCAACCTGATCGGACGTGACCAGGGAAGCTTTGTCGCCGAAGCGCAGCGCCTGGTCTCCGAGCAAGTCAAACTGCCTCCAGGCTATGACCTGACCTGGGGCGGGCAGTTTGAAAACTCGCAACGAGCCGCCAAACGCCTGATGGTGATCATTCCCCTCACGGTGTTGGTCATTTTCTCACTGCTCTTCTGGGCGTTTCGCTCGATCAGGCTGGCCAGCCTGGTGATTGGCATGCTGCCCTTCACACTCATCGGCGGCCTGGCAGCGCTTGGGCTGGCGGGCTTAAACTTGTCGGTCTCTGCGGCGGTTGGCTTCATCGCCGTGGCGGGCATTTCAGTGCAAAACAGTGTGATCATGGCCGAAGAGGTTCTGCTCAGGTTGCGAGACGGCGAGACGTCCTCACGCGCGATTCTGGAAGGTGCCGTTTCTCGGCTGCGTCCGATTTTGATGACGGCGCTCATGGCCGGACTGGGTCTGCTGCCAGCCGCGTTGTCGCAGGATATCGGTAGCGAGACCAATCGTCCCTTTGCATGCGTGATCGTCGGTGGCATCACCACCGGCACGATCTTCATGCTGTTGATACTTCCAGCTGCGCTGAAACTCTTTGGCAATTTTTCCGAATCCTCTGATGCGAATATTCTTCCGTCGGATGAGCCATTCGAACCCGAGTCAAAGGTGTGAGCCAAGAATGATGCGCCCACAAATGTTCCTGATCGCCCAACGCCCGACCCTTTTAAACAATCGCCGGGTGGTCCCGCGCCTGTCACTGTTGCTGGCCTGTGCCGCGCTGTCTGGCTGCATGGTTGGCCCGGACTATGCCCGCCCTGCGCTTGCACAGTCCAACGGTTATTCAACCAGCCCCCCCCCTGCGCAAACAGCGTCCGTCGATGCCGCAACCGGGGCGGCGCAACGCTTTGCGATTGAGAGTGATATACGCGCCGACTGGTGGACGCTTTTCAAGTCACCCGCCCTGAACACCCTCATTGAACAGGCCTTCGCCGCCAGCCCGACCATCGAGACGGCGCAACGCGCGCTCAAGGTTGCGCAGGAAAACGTCTATGCCCAGCAGGGCTTCTTTTTCCCGACCGTTGCGGCCAATTACACGCCGTCGCGCACCAAACTGCCTGGCAACCTCGCCGCCAACGCGCCTGGTGTGCAGGGCGACGGCTCAGTGATCAGCGGGTATCAGGGCACCCCCGCGAGCGAGGGCGGCACCGCGCCTTTCAATGGCGGCACAATTTTCAACTTTCACACCGCGCAGTTTACGGTGGGCTTTGTACCGGATGTCTTTGGCGCGAACATGCGCGCGGTGGAGTCCTATCAGGCCCTGGCCGATGCGCAAAAATACCAGTTGCAGGCTGCCTATGTCACGTTGGCCACCAATATCGTGGCCGCCGCCTTCCAGGATGGTTTGCTTCGTAAACAGATCACCATTACCAAAGAGATGATCGACGACAACCTGGCTGCCGTCGTGCTGGTGCAGCGTCAACATAAAGCCGGCTTTGCGTCTCAACTCGACCTGTCGATCCAACAAAGCGCGCTGGGACAGGTCCGGCAGCTCTTGCCCCCCCTGCAAAAGCAGTTTGAGCAAAACCGCGATCTCTTGCGGGTATTAGCGGGTCTCGCGCAGGACCAGGAAATCCCTGGTTTTCAACTTGACGAACTGACGCTCCCCCAAGATCTGCCACTGACTCTGCCCGCTAAACTGGTCGAGCAGCGGCCCGATGTACGGGTGGCTGAAGAGCAACTGCGCGCGGCCAATGCACAAATTGGCGTGGCTCGGGCGGCACGACTGCCACAATTCCTGATCAACGGCTCAATTGGTGGCACGGCCAGCAACTTCAACCAGATGTTCTGGAATAGCAGCGGCGTGTTTTTTGACTTGATGCTGGGTATTACGCAACCGATTTTCGATGGCGGCACCTTGAAACACCGCGAATACGCTGCCAGCGAAACCATGCGTCAGGCCACCGCACAATACCGGTCGACTGTGCTCACGGCCTTTCAGAACGTGGCTGACACCCTGCATGCCATCGAGGCCGATGCGTACGCCCTGCAAATCGCCGACGACCTGACCACCTCAGCAAAAAGTGCCTACGACCTGACCAAGCGTCAGCATGCGAATGGTTACCTGGATCGCCTGGCATTGATCAATGCCCAGCAAACCTACCGTCAGGCCTTGCTGAATTCAGCACAAGCCCAGACGAACCGGTTGGGTGACACCGCAGCCCTGTTCCAGGCGCTGGGTGGCGGCTGGTGGAATCGGGCCAACGTGGTGGCCCAGAACGACGGTGGGGCCGCAACACAATAAAGGCCAGACTTCAGCCGTGCCGCGCAGAGATCGCGCCTGCGTCGGGGCACAATCCGAGGCACACCGCTGAAGGCTCAGGCTGGCTTCCAGCCTTTGGGCACTCGAGGCTTGTCGATCTTTGCGATCTCGCAAATCACATCGGCGATGCCAGAAAAATCAATCATCCCGAACTCCGCTGCGCGCGCCTGACTGAACGATTCATGCACGGCCGCCGCAACAGGCATGGGCACCTTGGCCGCATGGGCGGCCGCCACAATCAACGACATGTCTTTGTGCGCCAGATCAATGGTGAACCCCGGCGACGTATCGCCAGCAAGGACCTTGTTCGGGAAATTCATCCGCAACTGACCGTTGTTGGCCGAGGTGCCGAGCAAGACCGCCAATGTCTTGGTGATATCGAGCCCAAAACGCTGTGACAAGGCCAGCGCCTCGCCGTTGACTTGGCAAAGCGTCACGGCAATATAGTTATTCACCAGTTTGGTCCTGCCACCGGTACCAACCGGACCACAGTGGAACATGGCGGTCCCCATGGCGTCGAGCATGGGTTTGATCGTTGCGTAATCGGCGTCGGACGCGCCGACCATGAACAACGACTCCCCCCGGTCTGCGTGCTCGGCCAGACGACCAACCGGAGCATCGACAACGGTCATGCCATGCTTGAGCGCACTGACACTGAGCCTGTCAGTGGCCAGCGGATCAATGGTGCTCATGTCCATCAGGATGCTGCCTTGGGCGGCATGGGCAAAAATTCCGTCCGGCCCGTTTGCAACCTGTTCGACCTCAACCGAAGACGGCAACATCGTGACGATGATGCTGCACAAGCGAGCCACCTCGGCCACGCTGTTTGCAGCCTCGGCACCCAGCGCCACCAGTTCCGCCACAGCAGACTTGTTCAGGTCCAGCACAACCAGTTCAAACCCTTTTTTCTGCATATTGGACGCCATGGGACGACCCATTCTGCCCAGACCGATAAAGCCAATTTTGTTACCCATTCATACTCTCCGGTAAATTGTTCGACCCGTTGCCGTTCAGGGCAATCAAGCGTTGGTACGAAAACAGAGCCTCACCACCATACTCAGGTTTTCTTTGGCATCAGGTCGCAACCGCCAGCATTGATGGGCTCAAAGGCTTTGTCGCCGGGGATCTGCGTCACGACTTTGTAATAATCCCAGGGGGCTTTTGATTCCTCAGGTGTCTTGACCTGCATCAGGTACACGTCGTGAACGTAGGCACCATCCGCACGCACATAGCCTTTGCCAAACATGTCATCGATCTGCATCGACTTGATCTGCTTCATGACGGCATCCGACTCTGTGGTTCCGGCCTGTTGAACAGCAGTCAGGTAAGTCATCACGGCGGAGTAATCCCCGGCCTGAAACGTCGTGGGCATCTTGTTGTTTTTGGCATAAAAGCGCTTTGCAAACGCGCGGGTCTTGTCATTCAGATCCCAGTACCAGCCATCGGTCAGATACATACCGGCCGTCGTGGGAAGCCCAAGACTGTGTACATCCGTGATGAAGACCATCAGACCCGCCACACGCATTTTGGAGGTCATCCCGAACTCTTTTGCCGTCTTGATCGAGTTGATCAGATCGCCACCGCCATTGGCCAGTCCGATCACCTGTGCGCCCGAGGACTGCGCCTGCAACAGGAAAGAAGAGAAGTCAGCTGTGTTCAGTGGGTGACGTACGGTGCCCTTGACCTCACCGCCGTTTTCCTTGACGACCTGAATGCTTGCCTTCTCGAGTGAATGCCCGAATGCATAGTCAGCCGTCAGGAAATACCAACTTTTCCCACCCTGCTGAACCATTGCGGCGGCCGTCCCCTTGGCCTGGGCACCGGTCGAATAGGTATACCTGACCATGTAGGGCTGGCAGGCCTCTTCGGTCAGTGTGTCAGCGCCGGCACCCGCTGAGATAAATACTTTCTTCTTGTCCTTGGAGATGTTGCTGATGGCAAGCGACACCGCAGAATTAGACCCGCCAATGACGAGATCGACATCGTCCTGATCCCACCATTGGCGCGCCTTGTTGGCCGCGTTGTCGGCTTTGTTCTGATGGTCAGAAAAAAGAACCTCGATGTCACGACCCAGCACTTTGCCGCCAAAATCGGCGACAGCCATGCGCACTGAATCAAGACCTCCAGACCCATCAAAGTCTGAGTACAGACCCGACATGTCGGTGATAAAAGCGATCTTTACTTTATTGGACGAACCTTGCGCGAGCGCTGCTGAACCAACAACAGACGCCGCGATCAGGCCGGCAAGCAGTATTTTTTTAGTTTTCATTTTTTTTGTCTCCGGTGCATCAAGAAAGTGAAAGTGATCCTAGAACGGTGAGAGCCCCAGCGTCGCCCGAAAGCGATTCTTGACATGCACGCCATCACGCGAGGGCAATGCCCGAGGTGGCTCGTCTGCCTGAATAAAGACCTGTGCCAGCGCGACACCGTGGCGTGCATTCACGCGTTGCGCGACCTCCTTGAAGCCCTCGACCTGATGGACAGCGAAGGCATCTGCAATCCCGAAGCCTTTGGCCACGCTCACCAGGTTCGTCCCCAGGCTAGTGTGGCTGCGCTGCATGCCAGTTTCACCAAAATGTCCGTTGTCCAGCACCACAATCGTGAGATTGGCAGGCTGTTTAGCCGCGATGGTAGCCAGGCTTCCGATGCCCATCAGTTGTTCACCGTCTCCCGTAATCACCACGACCGATTTTGAGGGTTGTGCCAGCGCAAGCCCCAATCCAATCGAGGTCGCACCGCCCATTGCCCCCCACAGATAGAAGTTGCGGTCGCGATCGCCGGCGGCAAACACGTCGTAGGAGGGCGACCCCAGGCCGGACACCACCAGTGCCTCGGGGATCGACTCAATCAGTTTTGCCACGAAAACCCGGCGATCCACCGCAGTTTGTTCAGGTGTAGTCATTATTTGCGCTCCCATTTTTTACGGCCGATCAGCGATTGAGACAGCAGGACAGCGACCTGTTCACCTGCCAGGAAGACGGCATCAACTGCTGCGCTCACAATTTCCTCGACATCCTCCGGCTTTGAGGCGCGCATCACCGTAATGCCCATTAGCTCCAGCGCACGCTGCGTGGTCTGGCCCATCGGGCCCTGCCAGGGATTGAACTCAGCGTATTCCCCGCGCATCGTGACTAGCGTCAGGAAGGGGAAATTACAACTGCGCAGCAACGAAAACATATTGACGCAATTTCCCACGCCACTGCTTTGCATCAATAACGCCGCGCGTTGTCCGCCCAACCAGGCACCGCTTGCAATGGCAACGCCCTCTTCTTCGGTGGTCAGGACAATGTCATGAATGTCCGGGTCCGCCTGCGCGCTTCGAATCACGTGGGCATGGCCCGCATCGGGGACATACGCAATTTGCCGGATATTGTTTTCTTTCAGCACCTTGAAAATCGCCTGTTGCCAGGCCGGTGCAGCCGTCGCTGTTTGAGTCATGGAAGTGTTCTGAGTGGTTGATCAATTCAGAAATCTTATTATGTGATTGAAAGATACGTACAATAGAAAATCGTGATTGAATCAATCACAATTTCATATAGACGATTCATCCATGGACTTTAAACAGCTTCGTGCGTTGGTCACCGTCGCGCAAACTGGCAATGTGACACGCGCCTCTGCTCTGCTCAACCTTGTTCAGCCTGCCGTATCGCGCCAACTTCGCTTGCTTGAAGAGGACGTTGGCGCAACCCTGTTCGAACGTGGACGCCACGGGATGGTGTTAACCGAGGCGGGAAAGACACTGGTCGAGTACGCCCGTCGGGTTCTGCATGAGCTTGATCGGGCACGCGCGGAAATCCGACCCTCCCAGGGCTCGATTGGTGGCATCGTGACCGTGGGCCTGTTGCC
>CAIJKV010000259.1 GCA_903821335.1 uncultured beta proteobacterium | reverse complement strand
GCCGGTGAAGGCCGACAGTGCGTAGGGCACTTTGCTCACGTTGACCAGTTTGTTGGCCGCGATCACGCCTTGTGCAGGGAGCGCCTGGCTGTCTTCATAGATGATCGAGAGCTTGCCAGACAGTTTCTTGTCGGCATTGATATGGGTGACGGCCAGATCGGCGCCCGAGCTAAACACCTGACCGTATTCGGCGTTCGCGCCGCTCATTGGAAAGGCGGCACCAATGACGAGGTCGGCAGCCAGCACCGGGCCGGCCAGAGTCGCTTGCACCAGGGCAAGTCCTGCAATCAGTTTTTTCATTTGTCTGTCTCCTGTCGATAAAGGGATACTGCCATCTCAAGCGGCCTGGTTAGGAAAATCGGTATGGCTTTAGAACGTGGGTGCGGCTGACTCTTTCCGGTCATTGAGCTCTTTCAGAATTTCATCGGTATGTTGGCCCAACATCGGTGCGGCGCGCCGGTATTGCACCGGCGTGGCCGAAAAACGCATGGGGCTCGCTGTCGTGGGCGCCGTCCCACCGGTCGGGTGTGGAACCGTTTTCCAGATGTCGCGCGCGATGACTTGCGGGTGTGCGAATACCTGGTCGATGGTCTGGATGGGGCCGCACGGCACGCCGGCGGCCTCAAGTTTTGCAATCCAGTCGTCACGCTTGCCGCTTGCCATGATCGCCTCAAGTTGTGGGATCAGTTCGGCGCGGTGAATGATGCGCTGGCGGTTGGTGACGAACTTTGGATCTTGACCAAGTGCGGGCACGCCAATCGCTTCGCAGTAAGCGCGATATTGCGAGTCGTTGCCCACGGCCACGATCATGAAACCGTCAGAAGTCTTGAAGACCTGATAGGGCACCACATTCTGGTGCGCGTTCCCGGCACGTTCGGGGGCCTTGCCCGATGTCATGAAGTTCAGGTTCTGATTGGCCAGCATCGAAATGTGGCAATCGAGCAGGGCGATATCAAGATGTTGGCCCAGGCCACTGCGATTGCGTTCCTGGATTGCGGCCAGAATCGCGACCGTCGCATACATGCCGGTAATGATATCGGTGACCGCCACACCAGCTTTTTGCGGACCCGCGCCGGGTAGTCCGTCGCGTTCGCCAGTAATGCTCATCAGGCCACCCATGCCCTGGATCATGAAGTCATAGCCGGGGCGCTCCCGGTAGGGACCGGTTTGTCCGAAACCCGTGATCGAGCAATAGATCAGCGTAGGAAACGCGTCTTTCATGCTGTCGTAATCCAGGCCGTACTGGCTGAGCCCGCCAACCTTGAAATTCTCAACCAGGATGTCGCAGCCTGTCGCAAGTTCGCGGATCAGTTTCGCACCCTCGGGGGTGGCCATGTCGACTTCGATCGACCGCTTGTTTCGGTTGGTGCTCAGGTAATACGCAGCCTCGGTTGTATCGTTGCCGTTCTCGTCCTTCAGGAAGGGCGGGCCCCAGGCGCGCGTGTCGTCACCGACCTTGGGGCGTTCGACCTTGATGACGTCCGCGCCCAGATCGGCGAGGTTCTGCGTGCACCAGGGTCCGGCCAGCACGCGCGAGAGATCGAGGACTCGAATGCCATCCAGTGGTGCCTTTCTTGTTGCTTGCGTCATGTCTTGATTCCTGCGTACCCATTGGTCAGTACCACTACGTCGCGCTCCGCGACCTTGGCGCGAAAGTGTACGCCGTCGGCGCCTGCGCGCCAGATATCGACCACCAGCGTTTCACCCGGGTAAACAGGCGAGGAAAACCTGGTGTGCAAGGCGGTCAGGCGCGTGGCGTCGCCGCCGCAAACAGTCTGGACGATCGCGCGCGCTGCCACACCGTAGGTGCACAGGCCGTGCAGGATGGGGCGTGGATAACCCGCTTTTTCAGCGACCGCAGGGTCGGCGTGCAGGGGGTTGTTATCGGCGCACAGTCTGTAGATCAGCGCAGCCTGCGCCAGCGTGGGAACCGCGCAAGTCATATCGGGTGGGGTATCAGGTGTGGCTGTCAGCGCTGTAGGACTGTCGTCGCTGTTGGACAGACCACCGTCGCCTCGGCAAAAAGTAGATTGCGCAATGGTTGCGACCAGGTTGCCCGCGTCGTCGTGCAGTGTGCGTTCAGTGATGACAATCGCGCCTTTTTCGGCACCCTTGTCGATGACGTGGGAAATACGGCTGCGCCCGATGATGCGGCCCGACGGCGCCAGCGCACGGTGAATCGTCAGGCGTTGTTCGCCATGCACGAGCCTGACCCAGTTGATGCCAGCTTTCGGATCTTTCATCCAGAACCCTGGATAACCGAGCACCACCGACATGGTTGGAAACGCCTGCATGTCGTGTTCGTAGACATATTTCAGGTGATCAGGGTTGGTGGGTTCCTGACCAAAACCGATGCCTAGCGCGTACAGAATGCTGTCACGCTCGGAATAGGTCTGGTCAACGTCGGGAAACGACCAGTTCTTGATGAGTTGGTAGTCCATAGTGGCGGGTATCTCGGTGGTTCAGTGAGTCAGTCCGTGCGGGCGCAGGATCAGATTGGATCCCAGTCGATCGCGTCGGGTGAGCGCTCAAGCGGGAAGAAGTGATGACGTAGTGCAGGCGCCGCAATCTGGGCAATGGTCTCTGGTGTCCAGCCGTCGCTCATGTGAACCGAGCGGATCGGGCGTGGCTGACTGAACAGCATGATTTCATTGGCGCGCACGCCGAAAATCTGCGCGTTGACATCCTTGGCCGCTTCGCTGGCAAGAAAGACCGCCATCGGCGCGATTTTGTTCGATTCCATTTTCTGCAGCTTGGACACACGGGCCTTTTCTTCAGGTGTGTTGGCGGGAATCGAACTTGTCATCCGGCTCCAGGCGAACGGCGCGATACAGTTTGAACGCACGTTGTAGCGGTTCATGTCCAGCGCGATCGATTTTGACAATGCTGCGATGCCCAGTTTGGCAGCCGAGTAGTTGGCCTGACCGAAGTTGCCGATCAAGCCTGACGTTGACGTCATGTGCACAAAGGCGCCTGATTCCTGCTCGCGAAAGTAGTTGGCTGCCGCACGGCTGACATAGAAGGTGCCGTTCAGGTGCACGTCGATGACCTGGCTCCACTCTTCGTCGCTCATTTTGTGGAATACGCGGTCACGCAGGTTGCCCGCGTTGTTGACCACGGCGTCGATGCGGCCAAAGGTTTTCACGGCGGTTTCGATAATGTTGTTGGCGCTGGCACGGGTGGCCACGCTGTCGGTATTGGGTACGGCCTGGCCGCCGGCCTGGATGATTTCATCGACGACTTGCTGGGCAGGACCCGCGCTGATGGTGTCGCCCGTCAGGCTGGCGCCGATGTCATTGACAACGACTTTCGCGCCTTGTGCGGCCATTGCCAGGGCAATGCCACGGCCAATCCCGCCACCCGCGCCCGTTACGACGACAACTTTACCTTCCATCATTCCGCTCATGAAAAAATCTCCAGTTTTCCGTGGCCCGATACCTCGTGTACCGACGCCAACGCGTTACAGAATCGCAATGCACCGCAGCGAACCTTAATTCGCAATAGTAGAGTTAATCTGATGCTCCCGGTATTCAGATTTGAGAATGTCTGCCTTTGGTTTGTTGGAACAGGGTCTTCTGATTGATGAGGCAGGTGTTTTGCCACACGCAGGGAAAACCCTCTCTTCTTGAAATGCAAAGCGTCGGTGGCGAACCTGCCGGAAAATTCTGGTTAAAGTGGCGCGTTCCGCTCGAATTCGCGAACGATCGATGACTAGGGAGATTTCATGATCAACACTTTTTTCTGTCGCACCGCCCTCACTGCCGTGGCACTGTCGACCGTGCTTGTTGCGGCTCCGTCTGGCGCGCAACAAGCCTGGCCCGATCATGCCGTGACGTTCATCGTGCCCTTTCCACCCGGCGGACCGGTCGATACCACGGCACGCCTGACCACGCAGCCCCTGGCCCAGATGTGGTCGGTCGCGACGCCTATCGAGAACAAGGCCGGCGCGGGTGGGATCGTCG
>CAIJKV010000258.1 GCA_903821335.1 uncultured beta proteobacterium | reverse complement strand
TACGGCCCGACGGAAGTGACGGTCGACTGCACGTTCCAGCAAGTCACCGATCCGATGCCTCTCACGCCAGGGCGCGATTTCATTGCCATCGGCCTGGCGATTCCCGGCAACGACGTCGCAGTTCTGAATGAAAAAGGCGAGGTCGTGGCCGATGGCGTCAACGGTGAGTTAGCCATATCAGGCATTCAAGTTGCCCAAGGTTATATTGGCGCGCCTGAACTGACTGCTGCGCGATTTCCGACTTATCACGGCAAGCGTTGGTACCTGACCGGTGACATGGCAATGCGCGACGCCGCTGGCGTATTTCATTGCCTGGGGCGCATCGACAATCAGATCAAGGTGCTTGGACACCGCGTCGAGCTCGAGGAGGTCGAAGCGCATTTGCGATCCGTGACGAAAGCCGAGGTCGTTGGGGCCGTGGCATGGCCAATTGTTGATGGCGCTGCCCAGGGCATTGTCGGATTCGTGGGTGCGGGCGCCATCGATGCCATCAGCGTCATTGCAGACTTGAAGACCAGGATGCCAGCCTACATGGTGCCGGCCAAGGTCATTGCGCTCGAAGAAATGCCCACCAGCCCGAGTGGCAAAGTTGATCGACGGGCGTTGCGTGCGCTTCTTGAGAAATCGTCCGTATGACACAGACACCTTCCGCCGGACTGAATCTGCGTCGCTTTTTCGCAATTGACGAGCGCGAAAAAGTCGTCGCGCTGGCGCAAACTACACTCGGCAAACTTGCCTTGTTCGCGACGGTGCTCATTTTTGTTCTGCTGCCACCGGTCGTCAAACGGCTCCACACGCCTGCATCGATCATCTTGCTGGTCGCAGTCGCTGCGATCCATGCATTCCTGCCCAAATACCGTGCACCTGTACTGTTCACGGCAACCTGGCTGGTCGCGTTTTCCAATTTGCCTGTGTCGGCTTATAGCTATGCATCGTTGCTGGTGCTCATGGTCTTCGGTTGGTGTTCACTGAGTTTTGTGCGCCGGCACAAGAATCACATTTATGCGCGCCGGCCTGCAGCGACCTTGCTCATTGCCATTGGGCTGTCTGTTTTTGGTGCGTCCTTGCTGCCAGAAGGCATTGCACGCGAGCTCGCCTGGGCCTTCCTGATGCTATGCAGCGGATATATCTGGTTCCTGTCCTATGCGATCGTGGATCAGCGGTCACGCCATCGCAGTGCCGATCTGGTCCAGATGGGTGTCATGCACCCCTTCTGGGTCGCCACGAACAATCCAGCTGGAAAAGGGGCGACCTATTTAAGAAAGTACCTGGCGACCAATGCACACGATCTTGCCGTGACGCAATTGAAAGGTTTGAAGTTGATGATCTGGGCAATCGTCCTGCTCGGCATTCAAATGATGCTGTATTGGGTGTTTATCCAAAAACTGAAACTCCCGACGCAACAGCAGGCCATGGAGGCTTTTTTTAAGCACGAGCCTTACCCGATTCTGGTCGGCTGGCTGGCGATTACGCTTGAACTTGTGTCCTTTACGCTCTATTTTGCAGTCTTTGGCCACAAGCTGATTGCCATCGCCCGGTTGGCGGGCGTCAGGTTACCCAGGAACATTTGTCGTCCGCTTGAGTCGCGTACCCTGGCCGAGTTCTGGAACAGGTATAACTTTTATTTCAAAGAAGTGATGGTCGACTTTTTTTATGTCCCGACCTTCCTGAGAACATTCCAGAAATACCAGCGTGTGCGAATGTTTTTCGCAACCTTCATGGCTGCCGGAGTGGGGAACTTACTCTTTCACCTGATGCGCGATATTCCAGAGATGAAGGCCCATGGAATATGGGCAACCTTTGAGTCCTACACAAGCTACATGTTTTACTGCGTGATGTTGGCCATCGGAATTGGCATTTCCCAGCTTCGCCTGCATGCCGGGATCAAGCCGTCCCCCACTGCATTGGGTCGGCTTTGGTCATTCTTTGTTATCTGGTTTTTTATCGTATGCCTGCACACCTTTGATCCCTGGACGCATACGTACACTTTCCGCGAACATTTTGCCTTTCTTGCCAGTCTCTTTGGAATCAATTAAATGAATTTGAACGAAAAAAACAATTTGCGTCAATTGATCAAACGACTGCTGCAAGAAAATGGCGACGCAGGAGAAATTGCCGATGGGGAATCGATTTTTATCAGCGGCAGGCTCAGTTCGTTTTACATGATGATGCTTGTGGTCGAGCTCGAAAAGTCGTTCGGAATTGACTTCTCGAAGGTTGATTTCGACGTGGATCTCTTTGACACGATCAATGACATAGAAACCTTTCTCGATACGGAAGGTTGAGACTAGTCTTTTTAGTCCCTCATCAGTCTGAACGACGGGTAAAAGACTAACCACCAGAGCATCCTGCGCAACAGGCCGCAAACCGACATCGGGAAAAACCTTGTCAACTAAATCAAAATGCCCGTTCTCGGGCGACGCGCGCCAACACAGCGTGTCCGGGGGACCCACGCACGCAGATTGGTGGCCCAACCGACTGAACCTGAATATCTTGCGCCAGCACGCGCAACTGTCCAGCCCCATGGGCGAGTCGTTCAACTACGCCCAGGCATTCAAGAGCGTCGAGCTCGACGCAGTGATCAAGGACCTCCATGCCTTGATGACGGATTCGCAGGACTGGTGGCCCGCGGACTACGGCCACTACGGGCCGTTCTTCATCCGGATGGCGTGGCATAGCGCTGGCACCTACCGCGTCAGCGACGGACGTGGCGGTGCGGGTTCCGGTGCACAACGGTTTGCTCCCCTCAACAGCTGGCCCGACAACGTGAGCCTTGACAAAGCGCGTCGCTTGCTCTGGCCGATCAAGCAGAAGTACGGCCGCAAGATTTCCTGGGCCGATCTGATGATTCTCGCGGGAACCGTCGCGCTGGAGTCCATGGGCTTGAAAACCTACGGTTTTGCCGGTGGCCGCGCTGACACCTGGGAGCCAGACGATTACACCTATTGGGGGCCTGAGGGCAAATGGCTGGGCGACGAGCGCTACAGCGGTGACCGTCAGCTTGAGAACCCTCTCGCCGCGGTTCAAATGGGCTTGATCTACGTGAATCCGGAAGGGCCCAATGGCCAGCCGGATCCGGTTGCCTCGGCGCATGACATCCGGGAGACCTTCGCCCGCATGGCCATGAGTGACGAAGAGACCGTCGCGCTCGTCGCCGGCGGTCACACCTTCGGCAAGTGCCACGGCGCTGCCGATCCGGGCAAGTATGTCGGACCCGAGCCTGAGGGTGCTGACATTGAGGACCAGGGACTCGGCTGGAAAAACACCTTCGGCAGCGGCAACGGTGTCGACACGATCAGTAGCGGGTTAGAAGGCGCCTGGACCAAAGACCCGATCAAATGGGACAACAACTATCTGGAAAACCTGTTTGGCTACGAGTGGAAACTAACCAAGAGCCCTGCCGGTGCACACCAGTGGACGCCCAGTGACGCTTGTGCCGCGAACACCGTGCCGGATGCCCATGATCATTCGTTGCGCCACGCCCCGATGATGACCACGGCTGATCTCGCGCTGAGAATGGATCCTGCGTATGAGAAGATTTCCAGGCGTTTCCTGGAAAATCCGCAGGAATTGGCGGACGCTTTTGCCAAGGCCTGGTACAAGCTCACACACCGCGATATGGGCCCTGCCTCGCGCTACCTTGGGCCGCTCGTTCCTGTGGAACCGCTGCTCTGGCAAGACCCTGTCCCGGCAGTCGATCACCCCTTAATCAACGAACAGGACATTGCCACCCTGAAGGCCAGTATCCATGCCTGCGGACTGTCCATTTCGCAATTGGTCACGACGGCCTGGGCTTGCGCGGCAACGTTTCGCGGCAGTGACAAACGTGGGGGACCCAACGGGGCACGCATTCGCCTTGCGCCGCAAAAGGATTGGGAAGTCAATCAGCCACTTGAACTTGCCAAGGTACTCCAGACGCTGGAGTCAATCCAGTCGGGTTTCAACGGCGGGCAGTCTGGCGGGAAGCGGGTTGCACTTGCTGACCTGATCGTTCTGGGCGGCTGCGCAGCTGTCGAGCAAGCGGCCAAGCGGGCTGGTCACGACGTGACGGTTCCCTTCTCACCGGGCCGCACGGACGCCACGCAAGATCAGACCGATGTGGACGCGTTCGCCGTCCTGGAGCCCACCGCTGACGGTTTTCGAAACTACCTCGGCCAGTCGCACGATTGCTCGGCCGCTGCACTGCTGGTCGATCGGGCGAACCTGCTGACGCTGACCGCGCCTGAGATGACCGTTCTGGTCGGTGGCATGCGCGTCCTGAATGCAAACTTCGGGCACACCGAACAAGGTGTTTTCACCAAGCGGCCCGAGACCTTAACCAATGATTTCTTCGTAAACCTGCTTGACATGAACACCTTGTGGCAAAAGTCTGTCACCGCTGACTGCGTGTTCGAGGGGCGCGATCGGGCAACGGGCGAGCATCGGTGGACGGGCACTGCCGTTGATCTCGTCTTCGGCTCGAACGCCCAGCTCCGGGCCGTTGCAGAGGTGTATGCGTGCAGCGACGCACAGCAGACATTCGTACGTGACTTCGTGGCGGTCTGGGTCAAGGTGATGAACCTTGACCGCTTCGACTTGTCATAAACAAAGGGGAAAGCGGTTCGCTTAAATCTGGACAGGGCTTGCCACGCCAAAAGGTGCCTCACTCGGTGCGCTAGCTGTTCAGTCCCCGCCTGGACGGTAAGGACGGCTGGCCGCACTGTCAAATTTGAAACTGCCTGGTCACACACACGTCACAATTTGCAGTGATCATGTCAAGTGTGAAGAAAACGATCGATTTAGTCTATTTTAATGCTGGCGGGGGGCATCGTTCTGCTGCGTTGGCGTTGCAGGAAGTGGTTCGCCTTGAGCAACGCGCGTGGAGTGTGCGCTTGGTGAACCTGTTCGAGATCCTCGACCCGAACGGCACATTTCGAAAGGTGACCGGGGTCGCGCCAGAGGACCTCTACAATTTTCGCCTTAAACGTGGCTGGACGCTCGGTCTGTCGACAGAACTCAAAGTGCTGCAGTCCATGATTCGTATGGGCCACCCAACATTGCTGAGCAAGCTTGAACAACACTGGCAAACACACAAAACCGATCTGGTGGTATCTCTTGTTCCGAATTTTAATAAGGTTTTATACCAGTCTATTAAAAGTCAGAGGCCCGGCGTACCGTTTGTAACTGTCATGACAGACCTGGCTGACAGCCCACCCAACTTCTGGATTGAACCCGGCCTGAATCAGCAAATTGTTTGTGGAACGGCGCGAGCCGTTGACCAAGCCCATGCAGCAGGTTATTCAGACAAACAGATCTCACGTACCTCAGGCATGATTCTGCGACCGGCGTTTTACAACTCCGTCGCGCTCGATCGCGAACAAGAGCGTTGCAAGCTGGGCCTTGAGCCTGGACGCACGACCGGGATCGTGATGTTCGGTGGCCACGGTTCGTCACAAATGTTGCGCATAGCAAAATCGCTGACAGATGTTCAGTTGATATTCATGTGTGGGCACAACTCGGCGTTGGCCGCGCAACTCAATGCATTGCAGACCTCAGCAAATCATATCGCGATCGGATTTACCCCAAACATTGAACGTTATATGAAGCTTGCCGACTTTTTCATTGGCAAGCCGGGGCCAGGCAGCCTGAGTGAAGCCGTGCAAATGAACTTGCCAGTGATCACCTTCAAGAATGCCTGGACCATGCCACAAGAACGCTACAACACCACCTGGGTTGAGGAACAAGGCGTGGGTATCGTGGTGACAAAGCAGTCAGCGCTCAGTCAAAGCGTGGGCAAACTCATCGATAATTTGCAAACCTTTCGCATGGCAGCCGCACGTATCCAAAACCGTGCGGTATTCGAGGTCACCGACATTCTGGCGCTGCAACTGGCGTCAGCAGACGCCACCGTATTGGAGCGATTGGATGAGCACTCGACGGATGACCTGACCGCGCCCTGTGGATGACCGCCCGCTTGGTTGCCAAGCAACTATGCGGTCAAAATCTGCCCACATCTAATTTCTTTCATAAACAATTCGTCCGCCAACAATCGTCTTGTTAGCCCTGACATCTTTTAGCTTTTCTTTTGGAATTTCAAATACATTGTCCGAGAGAACAACCATATCGGCATATTTCCCAATCTCGATCGTGCCCTTTACATTGCCCTCGCCAACCGCCTTCGCAGGCCAGATCGTCCACATCCTCAGGGCATCACGCACTGAAATGGCTTCTTGCGGCTCGAATATTCCAATATCGGACTGCCGGGTGACCATCGCATACATTGCCATGAACGGATTAATGTTTCCGAGGTAGATTCCGGTCATGTCAGTGCTCGCGGCTGGTTCCAGGCCTGCAGCGATCAACGTCTTGAACCGGTAGCCCGTCCTGGCGCGTTTGACACCCATATTTTCGTAATCCGCGTTCACCAACTCCAAGAGCCAGATCGGTTGAACAGAGAAATGAAAGCCGTATTTCTTGAGCGCTTTGGCCCGACGAAGCTGTTCATCGTCTAATTGAAATACCCCAAAATGCTCGATACGCTTGATGGTTTGACTGGGGCTGTCCTTTGCCAGTTGCTCATAAGCGTTCAGTCCAATATCCATGGCCGTATCGCCCGAGCAGTGCAGCATCGAAATCTTTTTATTTTGACTGGCGATGGCAACAAACTGATTCGCTTTGGGTTGAGGTGTCACCAGCGTACCCAGGCCTCCCGGCGGATCGGTGTCCAACTTGCCAAGATAGGGCTCATTCATCAAGCCGGTGCGACAATCATTTTCCCCGTCTACCCACGCCTTGATGGCGACGAAGCGAAAGTAAGCTGGGTTGGCCTCCTTGGGCATTTCAAATCGACCCAGGTCCTCGGGCATGCCATCACCATTGGGCGCAGCCCAGACCGAAACGGAAAGTCTGATATTGGCTTTGCTTAACGACTTCGATGTTTCCTGCATGACGGGTATCGCCGCAGCCGGAGTGATGGCCATGACTGAAGTAAATCCATATTGATTCCAGAACGCAGCAATATCGCCTGCGTAATATTGCTGGATCTGGCTCGGCGTCGGTGACCCCGGGATGTCACCCATGCCATCGGTGATGGTGCCATTCGGGTTGCCATCCTGATCGAGCAGTACGCCGGCCCCATGGGGGAGCCTGGTCACGCCCTTTGTGACGCCCATTTTGGCAAGTGCCGCCGAATTGGCAATCGCCATGTGAGCACCATTGGCGACGATGACGGGATGATCGGGTGCAACAAGATCGAGTTCCGCTTTGGTAGGCAGGCGCTTTTCAACGAACTTATTTTCACTTGCGGAAACACAGGCAACATACACCCACTGACCTTTCGGGGTATTTTTTACTCTGTCAGCAATGTTTTGCAGTGCTTGCTTGACGGACGTTGTTCCAGGATAACGCGCATCAACCCACTCGTCCTTGAGCCACATGGTTTCCATTGGGTGCGTATGACCATCGACAAAGCCAGGCACGACTAACTTGTTGTTCAAGTCGACAATTTTTGTGTTGGTACCGGCAAGGGCCTGAATGTTCTGATTTGAACCGATGGCAATAAATTTTTCAGCTTTGACCGCAACCGCATTCGCCCTGGGCTGATTATTGTTTAACGTCTCGAACTGGCCATTAATGAAAATAATATCGGCCTGCTCGCTTGCCTGTACCTGAAGGCTGAAACTGGCCAGGGCGGCCAGGCTCAATTGGCCTAAAAAAGATGAAATTTTTTGATACGGACGAATTGATAAAAGTGACATATTCAACTCCGTGATAGTCAGTGATGCTTGCTGGGTTGGATGCCCCCCAAGCACCGCTTTGCGAAGGCCCCGGCCGGTGAACCCGGCTTGCATGATCTTTGCACGGGCTACAAGAAATTTTTCCGCCAAATTCCCGGCTCAGAACTTGAACGCGACGCCAAGGGCCAAACCGAAGAGATCCATGTTAGTCGTAGCGCCCTGGTTACGCTGCTGGAAATACAGGTTCTTCACGCCCAGGACGGCATCGCCCCAATCAAACGCGCGTCCAAGACCCAGGAACGCCTGGGTGGTGACCTCTGTGCTGCCCCCACCGCCAATATCCAGGTAGAACGGCACGAACCAGTCGCTGTCAGAAATACGTGCCCGGCCCTTGAAGCCGATGACAGGGTCTGTAATCGTCGTGTTCGTGGCTGCCTTCATGCTCAGTGGCGGGTTGCCATTCAGGCTGAAATTCGTCGTTGAACCAAGCGAGACGATGCGCGCACCCAGGAGCATATCAGCGTACAAACTGGATGATTTAGCCACGGTATACGTCGCGGCGACCGTGTAGATGCCCTGAGTCACCGTGGTATTTGCGTCAATACTGACACGCGGCCCAAGTGGAGTCGATGTTGTATTCGAAAGCGTTGCATACATGAGGTCTGCGGAGATACCGAAATCTCCCTTGTGTGCTTCAAGCTCGATCATGCCGCCAATGTTCAAGTGCGAGAGAACGTTGCCCGCACTAATGAACGACGAAGTAATTTCCGACCCTCCGTAATAAACAGAGCCATTGATATTGGTGAGCCAGAGATAGGGTGCAACGATATAGCGCCAGTCGTTGCTGACCTCGGGCAGGGCTTGCGCCTTGGCGGATTGCGCCCAGGCCGAAGCCGAAAAGCATGTGCATGCGGCCACCAGGACGTGGGCAAGCAGTTTGGTTCTCGTTTTCATATTGGTCGCAATCAGCTATGGCGTCGGGACAACGGTGTAGTACACGCCATTTGCCCCATAGGCGGGCTGGAACCATACGCTACCGCTCACGTAATACGTGGCACCGTTTGTCGTGATCACTTTCGAGCCAGCGGGTAGCGTCGCATAATTCATGCCCATTACCCAGCTTCCCGAAGCGGGTACGGATGCACGTTCAGCACCCGCGACCACCCCGGCGTTGTAAGCAGCCGAGGAGGAGGCTGCCGTGCTGGCCGACGCCACCGCGACCCCAGCCGCCACGCCCACGACTGCCCCGGCGGCCGCCGCACACCCGTAACAACCGGTTGAGTACGACGCGACGGCGACCGGCGGGTGGTAGGCGGGGTAAGTGGGATAGGCAGGGTATCCGGCGGGATGATACGCCGTCGCCCCGGAAGGGTAGGTGTGATAGGCACCCTCTCCGTAGCGGCCCGCAGTGGCCCCCCCATACATGTTCGTGTGCTCCGTGCCACCGCCATAGGCGTGCGCCGAACTCCCACCGTAGGTATTGGTATGTTCGGTCCCCTCACCTGCTTCGTGCGAAGAACTGCCACCCCAGCGGTTGTCGTGACTGGTGTCGCCCTCGGTATGGGTTGTACTACCCCCGCCCATATTGCCGCGCGACCAGGCCATTGCCTGTCCAGTCCACACGATGGTGCTCAGGCACGCCAGCGCGCAAAAAAATGTCTTTTTCATCGTCGGTCTCCGGTTAGTTCGACTTGGCGGGGGTTGAGGCCATGGCGGGCGCGGCCGGCACTGCGGGTGTCCCAGCTGAAGCTGGCGTTTGCTCCAACACAGACAAGGGTTTGACCCACTTCGGTGGCAGCGATGGTGCCTTGAAAGCCATGCGCGGCGCGTTTTGCGCCTTGACGGAACTGAACGTCTCAGGCACCACCGCAGCGTTGAGTTGCCAATTGGAAAGTTCCATCTCGTGACGCAAACCCAACGGATCTTGCCGGTACATCGCGCGAATGCGACGCGGCAACTTGTCGTCGGCACCGATCCAAATTTGCAGGAACACCTCGTTGTTGGCCCAGGCCATCATGTCGGTCTTGACGCCACCAATGATGGAAGACTGACCGATATAGAACGCAAGGATCACCCCTTCGGTCATGGCCTTGAAGGGGTCTGCAACAAGCAAGTCGGTAAATGGATAATAAATCGATGCTGTTTCGTAGGCGGCTCTAAGTGCCCCCTCGATCGTCGGCGGGGCGTCCACAATCGCAGCGAGATTTTCCACTGGCGCGTAGGCAACCATCTTTTTGCCGTCATAGTAAAACTCGGAAGACGGCCCGTCGCCGGGCGTCAGGATGCGAAGTTTGTCGGGACGCTGCATCGTCACGTCGTAGCGCGTTGAGTAGACAATCGGAGGCCCGAGTTTGCTGGGATACTCGTAGCCGACTACCGCAGTAAACGACATGGAGTGCGCCGCAGCAAGCCTGTTGCTCAGGGCTTTCAACAGATCCATCGCGCGGGGTTCGACAACTAGCTTGAACTCCGGTTCAGTCGCCGCAGACCTCGCTGCGGGTTTGACAAGCGGGTCCGTCTTGGCCGGGTTCGTTGGTACGCTCTGCGCACCAGCTGTTGCTCCCATCAAGACTGCGGTGGTCAGAGCCAGTACGCGTCCGAGCCTTCGGTAAATCTCCATCGGTCCCTCCAATGATCGTTA
>CAIJKV010000257.1 GCA_903821335.1 uncultured beta proteobacterium | reverse complement strand
TCTGGCGGATCTGTTCGGGCGTGTGTTCGCCGGCGAGCGACGTTCCCGGCAACAGATATTTGCCCATCGTGAGCGGTCCGATCAGCACTGGCTCGAGCCCGACCTCGCGCACGAGGTTCGACGCCAGTGCGATCGCCTTGGTATCGTCACCGGCCATCGGCATACCGATGCGTTCGCCCGCTGGGCGCATTACCTGCTCGGGCAATCGCGAAAAGCCGATCGCGTTGAACGCCCGCACCAAGTGTGCCCCGGGCAACAACTCCGCCACAGCCAACCCAGCGCCTTTCTCTCGAGCCTGAGCCGCGACCTCACCGTCACGCGGGACGATCGGATTGGTGGCATCGATTACCAGAAGCTTGGTGGCAAGGTCGCGTCCGTAATCGTGAGCGATCTGCGGCATCGCGCCAAAAGGTACGGCAAGCAGAACCACGTCGGCAAAGGCGATCGCCTCGGCCGGCGTGCCGGAATGCGCGAGCGGCCCGAGGCTATCGATGAGACTCTTTAATTCCTCAGGATGACGAGACGAGAACATCACCGGGTGTCCAGCCTTCACCCACAGCGTGCCGAGAGTGCTGCCGATACGGCCAGAGCCAATGGTGGCGATCTTAAGCGGCGCGACACCAGACGTCTGACCAAAGACTGCCTGCGACGAAACTGCCAGTCCCAGCACCACCGTTGCGGCACAGGCGAGGCGGAAGAATTCGCGGCGCGCCCCATCGAAGAATTGATTTTCAGCCATTCTTGCCTCCTGTTCTTGCTACACGTGTATCTTAGCCAATAGACTACTTGAATTGCGCTATCCATTTCAAGCGCCATGTACTCGACATCGTTTCTTGCCCAATTCCTTGTGGCGCCAGGCCACAGTGAGTATCCGATCGCCCCGATATGACTGAAACCTTACGCCCACAAGCGCCAAAGCACTCGTATATTCATCTGTTGCCGTATCTGGTGGCGGCCACGTTTTTTATGGAATATCTCGACACCACGGTCATCGCGACGGCTCTGCCGCAGATGGCACGAACCTTCGGGGTCGGCCCCAACGAGGTCAGCCTGGGCATGACGGCCTACATGCTTGCCATCGCGGTGTTCATTCCTGTAAGCGGCTGGATCGCTGATCGCTTTGGCACACGGACAGTCTTTTGCTGTGCAATCATCATTTTCACTCTTGCGTCCATTCTGTGTGGGTTCTCTACGACGGTCTTCGCGTTCACCGGTTCGCGCGTGTTGCAAGGTCTGGGCGGGGCCATGATGGTTCCGGTGGGTCGATTGATCGTGGTGCGCAAAACAGAAAAAAGTCAGTTGATGAAAGCGATCTCCACCATTACCTGGCCAGCGATCATGGCCCCGGTAGTCGGACCTCCGATCGGTGGATTTATCACCACCTACGCGTCGTGGGAATGGATTTTTTTATTGAACGTACCCTTTGGAATTGCAGCACTGATCGCTGCAATGATTATGGTTAAAAATGAACGTGAACCGCATCGAAAACCTCTCGATATTCCAGGGTTCCTGCTAAGCGCAGCGACTCTTATCTGCATTCTGTACGGCACCGAGCTTGCAAGCCAACAGGAGTCGAATAAATGGGTGGCGCTAAGTTTTGTAACGGCGGGGGTCATGCTCGGCTTCGTTGCCTTCCGTTTCGCTGCGCGCCAGGAGCATCCTTTGATTGACTTTTCTACCTTGCGCGTACCGACCTACTCTGTCACCGTGATCAGCGGTTCAATCACCCGCATCGGGATCGGTGCGGTTCCCTATTTAATGCCCCTGCTTTTTCAGGTTGGCTTTGGGCTTTCCGCCTTTATGTCCGGCTTACTTTTGCTGGTATCGGCCAGTGCCAATTTAGGCATGAAAGCGTTCACAACACGCATTTTGCAACGATGGGGTTTTCGCAGGGTATCAATTATCAATGTCCTCGCTGCTGGCATTTCAATCATCGCTTGCGGGATGTTGACGCCGTCCACGCATGTCGCCATCGTCATGGCAGTGGTCTTTATCTATGGAATGACCCGTTCGATGCAGTTCACGACACTTGCAACACTTGCCTATTGCGACATCGTACCGACTCAAATGAGTGCAGCCAACACGCTATGGAATGCGGCAGGTCAGATGACAATTGGCATGGGAATCGCCTTTGGTGCCGCAGCCCTGCAAGGCGCCGCCATTTGGCGAGGTACCTCATCGATTTCCATCCATACGCCCTTTATTCTCAACGACTTTCAGTGGGCATTTATTTTGGCAGGGACGCTGACAATATGTTCATTGCCAGGCTATTTTCGAATGGCAAAAGATGCCGGCAGCAAGGTAGGTGGCGGTTTGGGCCGATAAAGCGTTTTGAGTATCCACTCATCCAATGTTCATGAATGATTTCAATCAGACTTCATGCCGGTCTTTTGGATTAAATCGGTCCATTGCTTTAACTCTGATTGAATCGCGGCTTTCATTTGGTCTGGTGTCATCTTGATGGGCTCGTAGCCATCATGTCTGATCAACGCCTGTAAATCCGGGTCGTCCATGGTGGCGTTCAGGGCTGCAACAAGTTTGACAGTGATCCCGGCCGGTAGCCCTGCTGGTCCCACTACGCCGAACCACACTGGTGAATCGAAACCAGGAAAACCACTTTCGGCAATTGTTGGGACTGTTGGAAACAAACTGCTGCGAACAATCGAACTGACTGCGAGTGCCTTGACCTGGCCGGCTTCGATATTGGTCGCGATTGATCCGATTGATGAAAATAAAACTGGTATGTGACCACCCAGGAGATCCGTCAACGCGCCCGCACCACCCTTATAGGGCACATGTCCAATTTGCAGCCCGGTGACGAGCTTGAGTTGCTCGGCAGCCAAATGGCCTGAACCACCCATGCCAGAAGTGCCATAACTCCACTCCCCGGGGTTCGCTTTAGCAAGAGCAATAAAAGTCTGCACATCTTGAGCGGGCGAATTGGGCAGCACCGCGATAATCGATCCGCCACGCGCGACCATACCGATTGGAGCGAAATCTTTCACTGGATCAAAGCTAGCCTTGCGTAGCGAGGGCCCAAAGGTCATCGGGCCTTGTGAGGTCAGATGGATGGTGTAGCCATCTGCGGGCGAGCGCGCCACAATCTCAAGCGCGATGCCACCTGCCGCCCCTGGCCGATAGTCCATCACGATCGTTTGACCCAAAAATTTAGACATCCCCTCGGCCACGGGCCGGGCGAGCTTGTCTGCGGCACCACCGGCGGTAAAGCCGACCACCATTTTGATGGGCTTTTCAGTTGGGTATTCTGCGGCCTGACTGACTACTAGCGAGCCAGACAAGAACGCCGTTGAAGCCAGCGCGCTGAGTCTTGTGAACTTTAAGGGTTTACCTTGCTTGAAAATTCTGTCATTCCGGCAATACTTACTGATCGCAAGTGCGCCTCGACTGGATAACAAATGAATCATAAGCATCGCACCGATTTTGCTCATCAGACCCTCATGCGTTTGAATGGTTTGCTGCGACACGCTTTGCTCAAGCTGATTGCCCCAAGTTTACTGGCATGCGCAGCGATTAGTGCGCATGCGGCCTATCCTGAGCAAACAATTACTCTCATTGCGCCTTTTCCAGCGGGTGGGGCCGCCGATGTGATTGCACGACTGCTTGCAAAGGAGCTTGGCGACAAACTCGGTAAAAGTGTGGTGGTGGAAAACAAGTCAGGTGCAGGCTCGACGATCGGCGGAGCCTACGTGGCCAACGCCAAACCTGATGGTTACACCATTTTGCTGGGATCGAATTCGACTTTCGTGCTCAACCCTGCCTTGATGGACAAAATGCCTTATGACTCCTCAGTGGCTTTTGATCCAATCGGCAAGATTGGCACACTGGGTCTGGTACTGATTGTCCATCCGAGCGTACCGGCAAAAAATGTGGCTGAACTGGTCGCACTCATCAAAGCCAATCCTGACAAGTTTTCGTACGGCAGTTATGGCAACGGCACGACATCAAACTTCGCCGGAGCGTTATTCAATCATTTCACAGGCTTGAATGTGACGCACATACCTTACAAGGGCAGTGCGCCGGCAATGAATGATTTGATTGGCGGGCAGATTCCCATTACCTACGACACCATTCTGGCCGCTACGCCCCAAGCGCGTAATGGTCGTGTGCGACCCCTGGCCGTCACGGGTTTGCAACGTTCAGCGCTCTTGCCCGATGTTCCGACCATGGATGAGTCGGGTTACAAGGGCTACGAGGCGGTTGCATGGCAGTCGATTGTCGGCCCCAAGGGTCTGCCCAAGGAGGTCAAAGCACGACTCCAGAAAGCGCTGTCAGAGGTCATCGCCGACCCGGCAGTTCAGGCAAAAATGCAGCAGACTGGCTTTGATACTTTGTGGGATCCGATGCCGAATTGGCCAGAAGCGATTCGTGCAGAGATTGTCGAGGCCAGAAAAATTGCGTCCCAGGCGAATATCAAGGCTGATTAATAGTGCCGAATATTATTATTCGCTGGCGCCATTGATGAAAGTTCGCGGTCAATATCCAAATTGATTGGCGCACTCGAAATTTCCGGCGGCTGTTTTGTACCCTTCTTTTCGAATGAGAAGATTCGCTGTATTTGAAAATTGCGCCCCCGGTTCCAATTTTCGATCTCTGTAGACCTCAGCGCTATTTTCGCCCTTGCTGACCCGGCCCGAAGTCGTTTGAAAGGTTGGTGCTGGCGTTCCAGTCGACCCATCGTAAATACTGCCATCGCAATACAACAGAAGCGGCGTCGCATCGGCTGGTCGCGAGAAGTCGAACATTCCCAGAATGGAGCCCGAGTCATTTTCGGTGGAATATTGATTGAGCGGCTCGATCCCCAAATTCCAGTTGTATTTAATAAATTTCATGATGGAAACCTGATCCGTCACTTCGCTATCGACATGGTTTTGTCGAGCGTGGGGGGATATGGCCAGGAAAACCAGCCTTGGTCCGGGTCCAAACATCGTGTGATTGCTGTATTTTTTCGCCGGCTCGAGCATCACATGGTCATAGCTGCCATCCGAATCATCCTCTGCAATGAGTATCGCGACATCGCCACGGCCATAGGCTGGAGATTGCTGAATCTTATTAATAATATTGACCAACCAGTTTTGTTCGTCCAAGGGGCTCGAAAGATCGCCGTGCCCATCCTGGTGGGCTTTGGGTTTTAAAAACGTCACCGCGGCGAGTTGGTCGTTTTCCAACGAATAGACAAAATCCTTCAAGTCGTACTGATGATTGGCGACGCCATCGCTACCGATACGCTCATCGGCGGCCGGCGGGGTGTGCAAGGGGTTCGCCGTGCTTGAAGAATATTGAAACGGCTGCGTGCCTGGCGTGTAGGCTGGCCATTCTGCACCGTATTGATTCGTACCGCTCGACAAGCAACTTTCCTTGCCAGAAGGCAAGCGGAACCCGCCGGCAAACCATCCCCAGCTAATCCCTTTTTCACTCAATAGGTCACCAATGTTTTTGGGCGTCATGCCGACCGTAGCGCCTCGGCTTTTTCCAATATCATCGGCATCTTTATTTTCACAAATTTCTAAAGCCGGGTTTAGATCAGATACCATGTAGTCGTTCCCATCTTGATCTTGCGTTACCAAATCGATCAAGTCTTCGGCAATCAGATACAACTTCCCTGTATAACTTTTATCCAGCGGTCCTGTCGTGCCGTAGACCAGACTTAAGTGTCCCAAGGTCGATGGGCCGTACGTTTGTTGGTGAAAGTTGTCACTCATCGAATAGCGTTGGGCATATCTCCACAGCGCTTGCACGGTGTTGCCATCCCAATACCCCATCACGCCTGCGCCCCTGAGCGTGTAATACCGGCGGTCGCCGGACATGAGTTCGCTTTCGGGGAATACGGACTTTTCTGACAGGGGGTCGCCGGCACCGTTATAGACATTACGCCGGTCATTTGGCGGGCCATAACAACCCCAGCCCAAGCGCTGTCGCCAATAGGGTGAATTTTCATCGAAGATCGCCCGCTCGGCGAACTGCAGATTGTTCAGGACGACGCTGCCGCCATAACCCAGCCCGGTATTTTTAACAAATGCGTTGAGCCCACGCGACCCTGCTGACGCTGAGTCCTCTTTCCAGACACCGTAGGCCCAAAGTTCGTCATTGTATTGATGGCTGTTATAGCAAGCGTAGGTATTGAAGCCCTGACGAAAGGGCGCAATTTCGTTCGGATTGTTGTGAATCAAATCGTTGAACTGAGGTCGACTCGCCTGCGTGAACTCAACAATGCGCTTGCCTTCAAGGTCGACTGGATATCCGTTGTCAGCCAACTTCAGATAATTGGCTGGCGCTTTGTTCCCCACTTTGCCGAAAAAACGGGGACTTTTTTCGTCCGGTGGATTTGCCGCATACGGATAGGTACCAAATATTTTGTCAAACGCTTCATTTTCTTCAAACAGGACAATAAGATTTTTTATCGGCGTCCGCGTTTCAAGTTTTTGTGCGTCAGCATAGCGATTCACGGCAGCAGGTTGAACGCTGGTGACCCATAGGGCAAAAGCGATTCCGAAAATCAGGATAATTTTTCGGTGGCCGGGTAACTGCTGTGATCGTCTCAACATGGAAGGGTACTGAATTCCTATAGTTGTACCGATGGTAGCAACTGGACTTGATGGTGTCAGTCGACCTGGGTTCGAACCATTGACCCCTGCCGTGTGAAGGATGCGTACGCTACGGGCGAGACTCAAGAGTAACTCGAATATGCCTCATATGACACTCCATGTTTACTCGAACAGGTCTGCATGTGTTCCTGTCCGCACAAATATCACCAAGCCAGGTTTTCCGCTGTCGTCGAGCTTGTATGCCAATAAAAAATCACCACCGACATGGCATTCCCGATGCCCTTGCCACTCACCTCCCAATGGGTGATCCAACCACTCCGGCCCGAGCAATCCCTCGTTGGCAATCAATAACAACATCGCCTCTTTCAGGCGGTTCATATCGTAACGACCCGACCGAGACAATCGCTCCCAATCCTTGAGAAAGGACTTCACATAATCCGCCGCGCGAGGAAGCGGAGCACGCTTACTAGTTGCGCTTCTTTTCAAGATCATCGAACAGTTCAGTTGCGGACTCAAAACGTGCCCGACGCTTAAGGACGATGGCATCCGCCTCAGCCATCGCCATACGCGTTTCAAGGTTTGGCACCTTGATCGAGAATGGCATTTGCTGATCGGCAATTACGCGCATCAAAAATACACGTACGGCATCAGAAACAGACAAACCCATTGCGGCCAGCGTCTCCGTGGCCTGAGCCTTCACCTGCTCATCCACGCGAACGTGAACCATTGTGGTCGCAGCCATAATATGGATCTCCTAAAATTGAGATACATTGTATCGCAATCCGGCAAGCAATTCCACCGGGATCTTGCGCATGAAAATTGAGGCTATTGCGTGTGCCCTTGCCGCGTATTTCAGCGCAAAGACTACTGCGCTACAGTCTGTACTACAAGACCGTCTTAGCAGCAGAGATCCGGCGTAAACGCTTGATCTACATGATGAGATTTGGTGGGTGGTACTGATTTCGAACCAGTGACCTCTGCCGTGTGAACAGTACCCGACAATAGGCTACACGCTGTGACGACGGTGCTCTCCTAGTTTTTCACCTCAAGAATAGCCAAGTGCGAGTAGCCAACCGATTTCACGCTGTCGCAGCACGAAATCAACGCTGAAAAAACAGGCGGCCGTGTGCGATTTTCGCAACGAATGCGAACCGGGGCGTAGCTTAAGCGTCGCGATGCCGGGCAAGCGTGCATGCGTGAAATCGCGTTCCGTCCGTGCCACCCACAGCGCCAGCGACATTGGCTGGCGCTGCTTCACGGAGCCTGACCGCGCTGTTGTGTTCGCTACTGTCCAACACTCAAAGTGTCCTTTCAAACGGACAAAACTTGCGCGACCTGTTGACCGTCTAGTTACCGGACGCTAGCAACGGTAGGGGCTGAACATGGCATAACGCTTGACGTTATACGCCAGTCGTTATATCCTTTCATGATGACAATCCGTTCATTTCAATGTGCTGACACAGATGCGCTTTACGAAGGCAGGCACCCCAAGCGATTTCGACAGATCGAAGCGGTTGCGCAGCGTAAATTGCAAATGCTGGACGACGCGGTTGAGCTTCGGGACTTACGGTCTCCTCCGGGCAACCGGTTGGAGCAACTCAAGGGGGATCGAACCGGTCAACACAGCATCAGGATTAATGACCAATGGCGAGTTTGTTTTATTTGGGGTGAATCCGGTCCGGAATGTATCGAAATCGTCGACTATCACTGAAAGGCAGACAAACATGACCAAGAACAAAATGCGTCCAATTCATCCAGGCGAAATCCTGCGAGAGGAATTTCTTGCGCCCCTAGGCATGTCGGCTCATGCGTTGGCCATGGCGTTGCACGTACCAGCACCGCGAATTAACGATATCGTTCGCGAACGCAGGTCTGTGACGCCAGATACCGCGTTAAGACTTGCGCGATTTTTCGACACCACCGCACAGTTTTGGCTAAACCTGCAAAGCTCGTTTGAGCTGAAACAAACAGAGCGTGACGTTGGTCGTGCAATTCAACAAGAAGTCAGGCCTCTTGCGCAGGCTGCCTAGGAAGCGCAATTCGCCGCGCCCAAATCCGCTGCGCGAGGCAACCGAGCGATAGCGCTAAAAAGTAAAGGCCTTCGCTCCGGACCATCCACTTTGCGCCCACTGACACTTATGGCAATCGTGCGCGCGTTCACGAAAACTTAAGTTTGCTTATTTAATGAAACTGATTACCGCCTGGATTGTTTGTCTCGTGGATTCAGCGTTGTAGCCGACATGTGCGCCCACCGCGATACAAGGATCGGTGTAACTAAATACCGCTTTTGATTCCGCATTGACAATGTTGCCTGGTTTATCTTCGATGAATTTACACTGACGGGTACTCTGAGCTTTGGGTATCTCTAGCCGATTGGGCGTGAGTGGGCCGTCGTAAGAATGGTCGCTGTTCGGAAACTCCGTCAACGTGACATCAACACCTTTTTTCTTGAGCTCTTCAACAAAGCCACGGCAAGGGATGATATTGACATAGTCATCCGTGATCCCGTGGAATAAGCGCATGGGTGCACCGGTGAGATCTGTGTCGCCGATGTAGCGAATATTGCAGGGTGTGTACAGCCCGATATGACCCGCGAATTGTGCTTGCCCGCCATACATTTTCTTAAAGCGGTTAGAGGCAGAAAAAATCGAGGCGACTGCGCCTTTGGAGAAGCCCATCACATAAATATGCTTGGCATCGATCCGAGGGTGTGCGGCGATTAGTTCTAACGCCTTGTAAGCGTCGACCATCATTGACAGACTATCAAGTTGGGTTTGGTCCTGAACGGTACTCACAATGCCTCGCCCACTAAAGGTATCGACGACAAAGGTGGCGATCCCCGCCTGATTTAAATGATGAATCCACATGTCCATCGCACCACCGATGCCGCCGCTACCGTGCACGAGTATGACCGCAGGAAATTTGGCAGCGGCACCAACGGGTAGCCTGAGTTCGCCGGCCAGCATGACCGGTTTACCTTGGGCATTGCCAAGTAAAAATTCGGCTGTCGTGAGGGTGGTGCTAGCCAGGCTATGAACTTCGATTCTGCCGGGTATGCCGGCGGGTATTGTCTGGGCTTGAGATGCGAAGCTAGTCAGCCCTATTAGCGCGATGGCCAGATGCCCCAGGATAGTGTGAAAACGTTTCGTCATTTTGATTGTCTCTGAGATTTTATTGTTTATGATTTGCAGTGCAATTTCGTCAAACGTTGACTCGTAAAAGCATCTTAATTTGAGATTATGAGAAAGTCGAATACTTCGCGTCTGACCGACCGTGATCTGTAATGCCCGCGAGCGCATGCCACCGAAACCTATCGTCTTAAGGTCTTTGATGCTCACGGTGGCGGGGTCAGCCAGAGCAAACTATCCACGACACGCCACATCGACATGGCCACCGTTGAACGCTGGTACCAACACCAGGTCAAACGCAGAGTGGCTGAACTCTCTGGCAGATCTTGTCCCCGGATTCTTGGCATTGACGAACACTTCTTTAACCGCAAGCAGGGCCATACCACGACGCTCGTTGATTTGCACAACCATAAAGTATTCGACGTGGTGCTGGGACGCTTTGAGCTTAGCCTGAAGCAGTATTTAAACCGCTTGCCGGGCCAAGAGCATGTTCAGGTGGTCCGGCGCAGAGGCAGAGTCAAATCGCAGCAAACGCAGCGCAAGCATAGGATCTCAAGCTGTTTTTCTTGAGCCTAGCGTCGGTTGAGATTTTTAACGATCTTGAACGTGTCATTTAACACGCACATTTCAGCGCAAAGACTACTGCGCTACAGTCTGTACTACAAGACCATCTTAGTAGCAGAGATCGCGCATAAGCGCTTGATCTCTATGCTGAAGTTTGGTGGGCGGTGCAAGTTTCGAACTTGCGACCCCTGCCGTGTGAACAGCACCCGACACTAGGCTACACGCTGTGACGACGGTGCTCTCCTAGCTTTTCACCTCAACAGTAGCCGAGACCGAGTAGCCAACCGATTTCACGCTGTCGCAGCACGAAATCTGCGCTGAAAAAAACAGGCTAGCGTGCGTGATTTTCGCAACGAAGTACGCATTTGTGTGCCTCGGTTTTGGCGTGCTGTGGATGTGCTGACGCAAGCGGACATGCGTGAAATCGCACTCCGCGGTCCGTCCTTGCCACCCACAGCGCCAGCAGTATTGGCTGGCGCTTCTTCACGATGTAAGACCCCGCTGTTGTGCTCGGCCCTGTCCACCACATAAAGTGTCCTTTCAAACGGACGAAACTTGCGCGAGCGTTATGAGCGTCTAGTTACGGGACGGTTGTGTTTAGAACTGAATCCGCACACCGACGCTGACATTGCCCAGTGTTGAGCCATTGCGGAATTCACCAGCGACACCAGCGTACGCAAAGGCGTTGTCCGCAAACTTCATCGTGCCGTAGAAACCTGCCTGAGCAAAGGCCGAACCTG
>CAIJKV010000256.1 GCA_903821335.1 uncultured beta proteobacterium | reverse complement strand
GTTACCGACAATATAATTGTTAAAATGGAAAGCGTGCGTGCCGTCCGACGGGTAGCGTTGCCTGAGGAGGTCTTATACGGAAGTCTCCCGAGTACATCAGGCTAGCCAAAAGAAAACTTCAATGATGAAAACGACCAACAAAAAAATTCTTGCTGCGGCATTGCTGAGTGCCAGTCTGGTGTCGACCATCGTTCAAGGGGCCGGACAGCCGCCGCCGCCGGGGCTCATTGGAAAGAATGGTTTCCTGTTTTTGAGTTACGACATTTCCACGTCTGCGGATGTCCCGGCAAACAACATTACGATCGACCTGGTTACGCGTCTCAATAAGGTTCTGGCGTCCAACGGTGTCACCATGGCCATGGTTCTGGTACCTATGAAGATGCGTATTTATTCCGAGTTCCTGCCTCCGACCGTTCGAACAAACCCGACCATGATGGAGCAGTATGACCGCACCATGAAGGTGTTTCGCACCAACCATGTCAACGCCATCGATCTCAACACACCGTTCATGGACAATGCGAACCGCAATGGGCCTTTCCCGCTGCACCTGAAGCTCGATACGCACTGGTCGCCCAGCGGTGTCCTGTTGGCAGCCCAGACAATGAAGGCCGGGATTGACGCCAACCCTGCGCTCAAGAAAGCGCTGGATGCGACCCCCGCCGTCAGCTACAAGCTCGAAATCAGTAAGCAAAAGAAAACCAACAATTCTCACGATATCGTTGCACTCATCCCGCCCGCGCAACAGGGCAAACAGACGTTCCCGCCCGAGGACTCCTTACAATTCAAAGTCACCCGTGCGCAGGGGGAAAAATCTGACTTGGCACCCACCACCCAACCCATGCCGGGTGTCGCGATATTTGGAAGCAGCAATTCACGACCGTGGACAGGGTTTTCCGACGCCTTACGTTATTACCTGCAACGCGACATACTCGTCAGCGCGTCCAACGGCGACCGCGGCTCGTGGGTGGGCATGGAAAGCTACCTGCGTGAGGCGCCCTTCCAGACAAAACCGCCCAAATTGCTGATTTTCGAAATGGAAGAAAGAGACCTGCGCTCGCCCCCCACTTTTCAGCATCGCGCCGCGAATTTCAATATAGACAATACAGAATGGCTGCTGCGTGTCTCGGCCCTGATCCAGACCAGTTGCAAAGTGTCCACCGTGACCGCACGCATCGCACCTGCGGGGCTTGGTGCGGTTCCTTCCAATCAAAAAGGCGGTGGGATCACCACAGGCCCGACTTCTGACACGGATTTCGTTGACGTCGTTTTCAGCGGCCCACTTGGAAAACTGGACTACCTGTGGGCCAAGCTGCCCAGTTCCGCGTCAAAGCCTATCATTCTCGAAGCCAGTGGCTCAGAGGCTGAAGCACGCAAATTTATAACCGAAGCAACTGGCGCCGGAGCCCTGAAGTACCCGCTTACATCACCCGGGAAAGGCTACACAAAAGTACGCATTTTCCCAGGCAAGACAACTGGCTTCAGCCTTCAGGATCTGCAAATCTGTCGTCAACCAGACGACCTTCTAAGCTAACGAACCATCCCAACGCCCGCCTGACAAGGCACACCGTGCAATCAAGGCAAAATCCCGCTCATAGCAGCCGCAGGCAAGGCGCAAAGCACAGCAAGGCTGCGCCTGACAAGGCACACCGTGCAATCAAGGCAAAATCCCGCTCATAGCAGCCGCAGGCAAGGCGCAAAGCACAGCAAGGTGC
>CAIJKV010000255.1 GCA_903821335.1 uncultured beta proteobacterium | reverse complement strand
CGAACGCGGGTTGCACCACCCATTGCGAGTCAACTCTCGGCTGACAGAGCTTGCGCACCGATCCAGACTACGGGCACTCGCCCGAATCGTGCACTCCCGCTCAAGACTCAACTGGATCACTGTTCGCTCTTCACAACTGAAATGTTTGTATTTGCTTTTCATCACAACACCATACCCCAGGGTAAGTGTTGCACTTCAATTTTGAACTCGCCCCGTATTTTTTTTTAAATGCGGCACTAAAATTATTTACATGAGAATAGCCAAGTTTTGCTGATAATTGCTTCAATGCAATTTTCGATTCATTGATGACTTGCAGTGCCTCTGTTAGCCGATAATCAATCAAATAACTATAAATAGTGGAACCATATTCCCGCTTGAACTCTTCATTTAATGTTCTTACTGAACAGTTATATTTATCTGCATAAAAAGACAAACACGGCAATTTTCCTTCGACTTTCAGCAGATCGTCACGCAGCGCAACGACTCGGCTGACATTCTTTATGGCCGGTCTTGCATCGCAGCCCAAGTAGCTTGCAAGGACGGCCAAGTACTCAAGCGACTTGGCTTGCGCATACAAGATATATGACGAACCCTGCAGTTTAGGGTTAAGGCATTTGTTTAAAGGTGCCGAAACACAAGCAGGCATGTGCCGCACAACGCCTCGCACTTCGCTGTCCAGGCCAAGCGCGCCGAGCAACTGGTTGACGGCGCCCTCACCCAGCAACGCGTCAAGGACTGTCCTCCCAATCGACAACGTATATATTTCTATATCCTTCGATCCCTCAAGATATGGAACTATTTTTATGGCATTGCCATATTTAAATAAATCCAGTCCTCTGGAAAATTTCAGCTCAGTGTCCACCACATGCTGCAGAAGAAGACGCCCTCCTTTTCGCATGGTTTGAACGACAAAGGTCGGTTCATCAAAGGTGAGGCTGATTTCAGCATGCGCGATATTTCCTACGGGTGCGCGTTGCAGACATTTATTTATCGTACGAAAAACAGATATTCCGATGGGTAAGGACTGATTTTCAAAGCTGCCAGTGCCTGACTGACCACAAAGCGGGTCTGGTTGCCAGGACAAACTTGAATCAGCAATTACGGTTGACCATAGGTTAGTCACCTCGACGGGGGCGTCGAATACCCATTCAAACCTTGCAGTTGTCAGAGAGGATTTCACAGGTATCTATACGATTTATTATGTTTGAGATACATCTGCTTTAGTTCGAACCTAAGCATCATTTTCAATTAAGGAATGAATATGGCTTCCGTTTTGAATATAACAATTCCAGAATTCATATAACAAATCTGAAAAGTATCGCGCACGCGGGTGTCAATTATGGAATTTTTGTTTGCACAAATTTTCTATCTCGAAAAACAGACTGTCGCCAATGCCTTAAAAAATTTAAATGCCTTCGCGCAATTTTAAAAAAACACGCTCGCTAAGCAACGGCATATTTTTTATTGGTCGGGGCGAGAGGATTCGAACCTCCGACTCCTGCGTCCCGAACGCAGTACTCTACCAGGCTGAGCTACGCCCCGATTTTGGCGTACACGGACAGACATATTGCATGATCTGGCCGACGGGAAAATTCAGCGATCTCGATTGACCGCGAACGCGCAAAATTCTAGCAGGGATTGCCGATATTCGGAAATCGGGAATGCGTCAAGGGATCGCCGGGCCATTTCGGCCTCAGCCAGGGCGCATTGCCGCGCATGATCGAGCGCACCGGTTTCCTGGATGGCACGCGCCACGGCGTCAAAGTCAGCCTCGCCGTGCTCGATGGCGTGTCGCACCAAGTCTCGCTGGGCAGATGTGCCGACCTCCAGCACACGGATCAAGGGCAACGTGGGCTTGCCCTCGCGCAAGTCATCACCAACGTTCTTGCCCAGCGCCGCAGCGTCACCGCTATAGTCCAGCACATCATCGACCAACTGAAAAGCTGTGCCAATATGCCGTCCATAGGCAGCCGCGGCTTCCTGCCGTTCGGGCGACGCACCGGCGATGACAGCCCCCGCCTGGGCAGCCGCTTCGAACAATTTGGCAGTTTTGAACCGAACCACCTGCAAATAGCGCTCTTGAGACACGTCAGGATCGTGAACATTGAGCAACTGGAGAACCTCGCCTTCGGCAATCACAGTCGTCGCCTCGGACATGATCTGCATGATGCGCATGCTGTCGACCTCGACCATCATTTCGAACGCACGAGAGTACAGGTAGTCACCCACCAGCACGCTGGCGGCATTACCAAACACGGCATTGGCTGTGTCGCGGCCTCGGCGCAACGACGATTCGTCGACTACGTCATCATGAAGAAGTGTCGCGGTATGGATGAATTCGACCACCGCTGCAAGCACGTGCTGGTGGGTTCCGCGGTAGCCGAGTGCCTGCGCGACGAGCAGCAGCAGGGCCGGACGCATCCGCTTGCCGCCAGCCCCGATGATGTAATCGCCGATCGTGCGGATCAGCACCACATTGGAATTGAGCCGTGACCGGATGACGGCATCGACGGATTCCATGTCGCGTGTGACGGGAGCTAGCAGGTCAGATAGGTTCAGCACAAGACTTTCTTTTGACTTTCAACTAGTTAGGCGTTAATATTCCGGGTTCGGCATTTTGGCCGAAGGTTGCAGTGTATCAACCCAGCACAGCAACGCAACAACAAAACACGAGGTTAACCCATGTACGCGGTCATAAAAACTGGTGGCAAGCAGTATCGCATTGCTACTGGCGAAAAACTTAAAATAGAACAGATACCGGCAGACATTGGGCAAGAAATCACGCTGGACCAGGTGTTGTCCGTAGGCGAAGGTGACCAATTAAAAATTGGTGCTCCGCTTGTGGTCGGCGCTGTGGTCAAGGCAACGGTTCTTGCGCAAGGACGCCACGATAAGGTCACGATCTTCAAAATGCGTCGCCGCAAGCACTACCAGAAGCATCAGGGCCACCGTCAAAACTACACCGAGATCCTCATCGGCGAGATCACGGCTTAATCGCCCATCTCATCGGATCCCGGTCAGCACAGGAGTTAAAACATGGCACAGAAAAAAGGCGGCGGCTCAACCCGCAACGGTCGTGACTCAGAATCGAAACGTCTAGGCGTCAAAGCCTACGGCGGCGAACTGATTCCCGCAGGTTCCATCATTGTTCGTCAGCGTGGCACGACATTCCACCCTGGCACCAATGTTGGCCTGGGCAAGGACCACACTTTGTTCGCACTGGTCGATGGACATGTAAAGTTTTCCGTAAAAGGCAAACTCTGCAAGTCGACCGTGTCGATCATCGCTGCCGAGTAATTGACTCGTCAGCCCTGAAAGCCCTGTCGCGAGCGGCAGGGCTTTTTATTTTCAGGTATCCATCCTCAAATGAAATTCGTCGACGAAGCTACCATTGAAGTCATAGCCGGAAAAGGCGGAAACGGCGCGCATAGCTTTCGCCGCGAAAAATTCATTCCAAAGGGCGGACCCGATGGTGGTGATGGCGGACGAGGCGGCAGCGTGTTCGCAGTCGCTGACCGCAACATCAACACACTGATTGATTATCGCTATGCCCGCAAGCACCTCGCCAAGAATGGCGAACACGGTCGGGGCTCTGATCAATACGGCGCCGCCGCGGCCGATATTTTGTTGCGCGTGCCTGTCGGCACGATCATTTACGATGCCGAAACCGGTGAAGAACTGTTCGACATGAGCCAGCACGACCAGAAAGTCGTGCTCGCGGCGGGCGGTGAAGGTGGTCTTGGCAACCTGCACTTCAAATCCAGCGTCAACCGGGCACCCAAGCAATGGACCCCTGGCAAAGAAGGCGGCCAGCGCCGCCTGCGATTCGAGCTTAAAGTACTGGCTGACGTGGGCCTGCTGGGCATGCCCAACGCGGGCAAGTCTACCCTGATCAGCCGCATTTCAAACGCGCGGCCCAAAATCGCCGACTACCCCTTCACGACACTGCACCCCAACCTGGGTGTGGTGCGTACTTCGGAATCACGCAGTTTTGTGGTGGCCGACATTCCGGGTCTCATCGAAGGCGCCTCCGAGGGTGCTGGCCTGGGCCACCTGTTCCTGCGTCACCTCACCCGTACCCGCATCCTGTTGCATCTGGTGGACGTGTCCTCGCACGATCCGGACGAGGACACCGTCGTGCGTGGGGTCAACGAGGCGCGGGCAATCGTTGAAGAACTGCGCAAGTACGACGACGCCCTGTACAACAAACCGCGCTGGCTGGTGCTCAACAAGATTGACGTCGTGCCTGACCCTGACACCATCAAGGACCGCTTCTGCAAAGCTTATGGCTGGAAAGGCCCTGTTTACGCCATCTCCGCCTTGTCGGGCGAAGGGACACAACAGCTTATCTGGGATTTGCAGGACGCCATCGACGCCTACCGCCAAGTGGACAACATCGCCGAAGACCGTGCAGCGGGCACGTACATCGCTGAAGACCCACGCTTTGACGACACGCGTGACAATGCCTAGGCACGCCACGCACTCGACCCATTCACTGACCGGTCACACCCTGCGCTGACGATGACTGACCAGCAATCTCCTGTTTCCGTCATTGCCGGTGCCTCACGCATCGTCGCCAAGGTTGGCTCTTCACTGGTCACCAATGATGGCCAAGGTCTGGATCGCGCGGCAGTCGCGCACTGGGCCCTGCAAATTGCAGCACTGCGCGCGCAAGGCAAGCAGGTTGTCCTGGTGTCAAGCGGCGCGATCGCCGAAGGCATGGCCAGGCTCGGGTGGGCAAAACGCCCGACGCTCATGCACGAGTTGCAGGCGGCGGCGGCAGTCGGGCAAATGGGGTTGGCCCAGGCGTATGAAGTCGCTTTTGCCCACCACGACCTGCGCACTGCGCAAATCCTGCTCACCCATGAAGACCTCGCCGACCGCCAGCGTTACTTGAATGCCCGCTCAACGCTGTTTGCCCTGTTGCGCCTGGGCGTCGTGCCCGTCGTCAACGAAAACGACACCGTTGCGACCGACGAAATCAGCGTAGGTGACAACGACACCCTGGGCGCCCTGGTCACCAACCTCATTGAAGCCGACGCGCTCATCATCCTGACGGACCAGCGTGGTCTGTACGAATCAGACCCACGTAAAAATCCGGACGCGCGCTTCGTCGCTCACGCCGAGGCCGGGGACCTTTCCCTTGAAGCGATGGCAGGCAGCACGGGCAGCGGCATCGGCAAGGGCGGAATGCTGACCAAGATACTGGCTGCCAAGCGTGCCGCACGCAGTGGCGCGCACACGGTGATCGCCTCAGGGCGCGAGCGCGACGTGATGATCAGGCTTGCTGCTGGCGAGTGCATCGGCACGGAACTGCGGGCAAGCATGCCGATTTTGTCGGCTCGCAAGCAATGGATGGCAGACCACCTCAGGATGCGAGGAAAACTGGTGCTGGACGCCGGAGCGGTGCAGGCCCTGATCGTCGAAGGAAAAAGTCTGTTGCCCGTTGGTGTGTGCAGTGTCGAGGGTGAGTTCGAACCGGGCGATCTCGTTGCGTGCATCGACCAGCAAGGCAAGGAATGCGCCCGTGGGCTGGTCAATTACTCGTCCTCGGACACCCGTCGCATCATGGGCAAGGCCTCATCCATGATCGCCGCAACCCTGGGCAGCGCCCCGGAAGCAGAACTGATGCATCGCGACAACCTGATCATCCTTTGACTGTAGCGTTGAACGCCGCTCCCTCAGACCTGAACGGCCAGCGGCAAATATAGGTGGAAAGCAGCACCCGAACCAGGCACGTTCTCGGCGTGAATCGTGCCGCCATGATCAATCAGTATTCTTCGACTGATCGCCAAACCCAGGCCCGTGCCACCCGAACCGTCTTTGGTACGACTCGATTGCACGAAGGGCTCGAAAATCTGCTCAGCCTCGTTGTCCGGGACGCCACAGCCCTGATCCCGGATGCACAGGTGAACGCTGGCGTCCCGTGTCCGACGCAACGCCACCGAAATGCTCCCGCCCGTGGGCGAAAACTTGATTGCGTTCGCAAGCACATTGCGTAGCACCTGCTGAATGCGCAGCGCATCCACGCACACCATGTAAGCACCGTCCGGAACGTCGCGTGCAATGGTCAGCTTTCGTGCTTGCAACAACGCGGCGAGCTCAACCACGACCCCATCCAGGAGCAATCGCAAATCCAGGACACTCAATACCAAGGGTGAATTCGCATTTTCTATCTTGGAGATGTCCAGCAAGTTATTGACCAGGGCAAGCATTCGCTGACCTGACGCATGAATGTCCTGAAACATCAGGTTCGTCTTGCCACCGGGTAGTTCGCGCATCTGGCCAAGTTCCGAAAACCCAAGAATGGACTGCAAAGGCGTGCGCAGCTCATGGCTGATATTGGCGATGAACTCGGACTTCGTGCGCGAAGCCACCTGTGCGGCGTCGCGCGCCACGCTGATCGCCCGCTCAGCCTCGCGAAATTCTGTCACGTCCATAATGACGCTCAGTACGCCACCCGCCTGCCCATCTTCTTTGGCCACCAGCACCCTCGACACCAGGATATTGCGCCGCACTCCATCGGACCGGATGAACGTGCGTTCGTACCGGACTTCGCCACCACCCGTGGCAAGAAATTTATCGGGCTCCCCCTGTGCACTCTCAACGGAATCTTGCAAGAAATCGACAGTCTGGTGCCCGATCACACTGGCGCGCAGCAAGCCGGTGAACTCTTCACAGGCACGGTTCATGATCAGGACATGGCCCTGATGGTCGACCATATAGACAGGCAGCGGACAGATATCAATCAGCCGTTCGATGAAAGAAAGCTGGACATACAACTGCCGCTGCGCCTCCTCGCGCGCATGCGCGCTGCGCCCTGCCCGACGGGACATGACGGCGATCACGAGGATGGCGATTCCGCCCACACCGACGAACCATGTCAACAGCTTGAGCCAGGACTCCGTAAGCGCCGCCATCGGTCGCTCAACAATGGTGATCGTCGGCCAGACTCGCGAGGCACGATAGATCACCAACTGCTCCCCGGCTCCGACCCCACGACCCACGTAGGTGTCGTGAGCCTGCACCCGCTGCAGTTCCTCGAGTGCGGGAACATCAACCTGGTCTCCGGGCCGGACCTCCAGGCCGTGGCTGGCGAGAACCTGGCCGTTGTAGGACACCAGCATGGAGGCATAACCCGCCTTGTCAATCACCAGCCCCTGAAAGTTGGCTAAAAAGTCGGGATTGATGACCGCCACCAGATACAGTGTCTGAGGTCCCTTTCCGCTCAGTACACGCACAATAGGCAAAGAGTAGGCCTCAACACCGCGAGCGGGCGATCGTTCAACGACCCTGGTAGTAGCCAGATCCCCCAGATATCGTCCTCTGGCGACAGGGGCAATAGAAATCCTGGTCTCTGATGGCAGGGGCCCAAGCCTGCGCAAGTCGATGGTCAGGCCCTGCTCTGGTTCGTAGGTTGACATGACAATGCGGCCATCAATGTCGACAACGGCCATGCTGCGTATAAAACTCAGGGTCGCCAGTGTCTGTGACATATTCTCTGGCAGCCGGGTGGGCTCATGCGTATCCCGCCTCTGGACGGTCTCCGACACAGCCGTCATCGCCAGTGAGGTAATCTCAAACGTACGGTCAGCATGGTCCTCGAGGGTGCGGGCAAACAGCTCGCCACGTTGCCAGTCGTTGTGGATGGTTTCGTTTTTTTCAAACCAGGCGATTCCGCCAACGGCCAGCACAACCAGTAGCGCAAGAAGTGTCCCAACCCGATGGGAACGATAGTCGGATTGCCAGGATTTCGACTTCGGGGGCAGTACCGGGAAAAGTGTTTTCATCAGGGCGACCGGATCACGATGGGGGACATGCTTGCAGAATGTACGATTTGCAGTCTAATCATGGATCGGATTTATTAGTTATTGGCCATCGTTGCTGACGATTACATCATTTATTTCAACTTTCACCACGATTGCCCGAATTTCATATAATGTTCCGTTCATGAACCAATCAACCGAATCCGCCTCCCCATCGGGTGAAAACCCGTACCTGTCGACCATAGAGGTTGCCCAAATGCTCGGTCTGGCCGTGCGCTCGGTGCAACTGATGGTCGACCGTGCCGAACTTGAGGCATGGCGCACCTCCGGCGGGCATCGCCGCATTTCTCGTGAATCCGTGACACGGTGGCTGGCCTCGCGCCAGGACGACGTGCCACCCCACCCGAACAACCGGCCCAAGCTCAGCCGACCCGATCCGGCGACTCAGGATTACCGCATCCTGTTGATTGAGGACTCCGCACACTTCCAAAACCTGGTCGGTCTCCTGATTCGGCAGCATTTTCCCAAGGCGGCGCTGCACATTGCCAGCGACGGCATCTCGGGGCTGGCAAAATTCGGACAAATTCAGCCAGACCTGCTGCTAGTCGATATTTTGCTGCCAGGAATCGACGGCGCGGCGCTCATCACCACCCTGCGTTCAGACCCACAGTTTGCGCGCACCAAGCTGATCATCGTCACGGGCCTGGACGATCACCAGCTTGCGCCCTATGAATTCGCGCTGCGGGGGCTTGCGCTGATCCACAAAGTGGATCTGGTCAAGGCCCTGCCTGCCATGATTCGCGCAACCCTGTCCGCATCTCAGGCGAGCTAGGCCGATCCGGTGACTCTTCGTCGTGTCCTGCTGCTCGAAGACGATCCGCTCATGCAGCGCTTCGTCTCTTACGCAACCGAAGATGATCCGATCACACTATCCTGCTGCAGTACCGTGGCGCAAGCCATGGCGCTTCTGCAGGGGCAGGACACGCCACCTTTTGACATGATCCTGACCGATTTAATGCTGCCCGGCGAGTCAGGCCTGAGTTTCCTGCAAAAGCTCCATGCCACGCCAGCGCTGGCTGCGGGTGCGGATATTGTGGCGCTCAGCGCAGGCATTGATGCACAAACCAGTCAGCAACTGCTTGCGCTAGGGGTTCGGCGTCAGTTACTCAAGCCAGTTTCGGTCGCAGCACTCAGGGAAGTCCTGTTCGGCCGGCATTCCCAGGAGGAAACCGAGGCAGTTTCGTCGAACCAGGAAACGGTTGATGAATACTTTGGAGGGCAGCACGAATTGTTCCAGGCGTTCGCGAAACAATGTCGCCTGCAGTTTGAGCACGATATCGCCACGGGCGATGCCGCGATGCGGACGCAAAATTTCAACTTTCTGCATGAACTCGCACACAGCCTGAAATCGACACTCCTGCTACTGGGGCAACCGGCGTCGTACGCACATTGCATCGCACTCGAACAGGCTGCCAGCACCCACCCGAACGAACAGGTGATCGCAGGGCACTGGTCTGCCCTGCGCAGTCAACTCCTGTCGCTGGCAGACGGCAGAACGACGCTCTAGGCTACTGGCCTTGCCCCAAGCGCTGACCCCACACCCCGGCAATCCTGACAAAAAGCCCATTAAATAGCGGACACCGCTGTGCAATCCGTAAAGACGACCTATACTTGCCACCATCATGCGGGGGTACTTGGCAAATTGCCAGGTTGAGAGAGTCCCTTCGTACCAGTACGGATAATGCCGATGCTGGGAGCGTTTTCCGGCTTAGCCGGAATCCATCCCAATTCGGCTCCAATCAATTTTGGAGCGTTTCCATGAATGCCATCCCCAAATTCCTGGCCGCCACGGCTGAAGTCGATGCCGCGGCCGTTGCCCCACTGCCCAAGTCAACCAAGGTCTACGAAATCGGCTCACGCCCTGACATTCGTGTGCCATTCCGCCAGATTGAGCAGGAAGACACGCCCACGTCATTTGGCGGCGAGAAGAATCCTCCACTGACCGTCTACGACACCAGCGGCCCGTATACCGACCCCACAATCAAGATTGATATCCGTCGTGGGTTGCCAGCGCTGCGGCACGCCTGGATCGAGGAACGCGGGGATACTGAGCTGCTTGCCGGTCCGAGCAGCACCTATGGCCAGGAACGTCTGAACGACCCCAAGCTGACTGCCATGCGTTTTGACCTGAGGCGCCATCCGCGCCGCGCCGTGGGCAGCGCCAATGTGTCGCAGATGCACTACGCCCGTCGTGGTTTGATCACGCCCGAAATGGAATTTGTCGCGATTCGCGAAAACCTGCGCCGCGAACAATATATAGAGAGCCTGCGCGCCACCGGACCGGAAGGTGAAAAACTGGCGCGCCGCATGCTGCGCCAGCACCCGGGGCAGTCGTTCGGGGCGTCAATTCCCGCCGTCATCACCCCAGAATTCGTCCGTGACGAAATCGCACGCGGGCGCGCCATCATCCCGGCCAATATCAACCACCCTGAAGTCGAGCCCATGGCGATTGGCCGCAATTTCCTGGTCAAGATCAACGCCAATATCGGCAATTCAGCCGTCAGTTCCGGCATAGGCGAAGAGGTCGAGAAAATGACCTGGTCGATTCGCTGGGGTGGTGACACGGTCATGGATCTGTCGACAGGCAAACATATTCACGAAACACGCGAATGGATCATCCGCAACTCACCGGTGCCCATCGGCACCGTGCCAATTTATCAGGCACTGGAAAAGGTCGACGGCAAGGCCGAAGACCTGACCTGGGAAATTTTCCGCGATACGCTGATTGAGCAAGCCGAGCAGGGTGTGGACTACTTCACGATCCATGCCGGCGTGCGCTTGCCATTTATTCCGATGACTGCCGACCGGATGACCGGTATCGTTTCACGCGGTGGCTCTATCATGGCCAAGTGGTGCCTGGCGCACCACAAGGAAAGCTTTCTTTACGAGCGTTTCGAAGATATTTGCGAAATCATGAAAGCATACGACGTCAGCTTTTCACTGGGTGACGGTCTGCGCCCCGGTTCAGGTTACGACGCCAACGACGAGGCGCAATTTGCTGAATTGAAGACACTCGGTGAACTGACACAAGTCGCGTGGAAGCATGATGTGCAGGTCATGATCGAAGGCCCCGGCCACGTGCCGATGCAATTGATCAAAGAGAACATGGACCTGCAGCTCGAGCATTGTGGCGAAGCACCTTTCTACACGCTGGGCCCCCTGACCACCGACATCGCGCCAGGCTATGACCACATCACGTCGGGTATCGGCGCCGCGCTGATCGGCTGGTATGGTACAGCCATGCTTTGCTACGTGACACCCAAAGAGCACCTGGGTCTGCCCAACAAGAAGGATGTCAAGGACGGCATCATCACCTACAAAATCGCGGCGCACGCTGCGGACCTGGCCAAGGGCCACCCCGGTTCAGCTATTCGCGATAACGCCCTGTCCAAGGCGCGCTTTGAGTTCCGCTGGGACGATCAGTTCAACCTCGGACTCGACCCGGACACGGCGAAAGATTTTCACGACGAGACCCTTCCCAAGGACTCGATGAAGGTGGCGCATTTCTGTTCGATGTGCGGCCCACATTTCTGCAGCATGAAAATCACACAAGATGTGCGCGAGTACGCCCAAAAACAGGGGCTGGCTGCCGAGGCCGCACTGAAGGCCGGCATGGAAGAAAAAGCCATCGAGTTCGTCAAGAAAGGCGCCGAGATTTACCATAAGGCCTAGGCGGCTGTACCCTGCGCCTTGCACGGTGCAGGGCATTTTTCCCTTGGAAATGCGTGGATGAGTCGGACAAGTAAGTGAGTACTCGCATTTCAACGTCGCGCCTGCCACTACTTGATGCCATGAAGGGCATCGGCTGCCTCGCGATCGTATTGCATCACCTGGCCTTTTACGGTCCGATGTCCGATGTCGTGCGCGGCGCGGCTCCGCTTGTCATGGACTGGCTGTTCTACTATGCCCGCCTGGCCGTGCAAATGTTTTTTGTGCTGGCCGGCTATCTGGTCGCCGCGCAACTAGCACCCGATGGTCATGCGTCCAATACGCCGACTGTTTCGCTTATCTGGAAGCGCTACAAACGCCTGGTCACACCTTTCCTGTTCGCTGTGGCGCTGGCCACGCTGATCAGCGCCCTGGTGCGGCCATGGTTTGAGCACCCGTCCCTGTCCGCCGCCCCGACCTTGCTGCAACTGCTGGCCCATGGTCTGCTGTTGCATGATGTGCTGGGCTTTGAGGCGCTGTCGGCAGGCGTCTGGTATGTGGCCATTGATTTTCAGCTTTTTGCCGTCACGGTGCTATTGACAGCGCTGATGTGGCGTGCGCCGACATCCTGGCGTGCCGGATTTCCGATCGTCATCATTGTGCTGTCGGCCGCGTCCCTGTGGGGAATCAACCTGAATCAAGACTATGAAAACTATGCGCCGTATTTCTTTGGCGCCTACGGCCTGGGCATGTTGGCCTACTGGTCGACCCGGTCGCCTCTGGGCAATACCGCCCTGATCCTGATCACGGTACTGGGTGCCGTGGCGCTCTGGTTGCAGTTTCGCAATCCGATCGCCGTCGCCCTGGCTTGCGCACTGATGGTCAGCGTGGGTGGTCAGCAAGGCTGGCTGGCAAACTGGCCGCGCCCGGGGATCCTGACGTGGCTGGGTCAGCGGTCTTACTCAATATTCTTGGTTCACTACGGGATCGTCATTGGTTTTAATGCCACCTGGCATGCCTTGTTCCCGACCGGCGTGGTGATCAATGCGCTGGGAATGCTGGCGGCCACACTGATGTCGATTGCGACAGGAACCGTGCTCTACCACTACGTGGAAACCAGGCGCAACGTGTTGGGCTTGAATGCGGCAACCGCGCTGCTGACGGTGATGATCGCAGGCGCGCTGATCGTCGAGGGCATCACCTGGTAGCGGCGTGCCTTAGCCCAGGCTAGGTGCCAGCGAACGCTTGACCTCTTCCTGACTGCGCCCGCTGCGGGCGACATAATCCTGCACCTGATCATCACCTATCGTGCCCACGTTGAAATATTGTGACTGCGGGTGGCTGAAATAAAAACCCGACACGCTGGCAGCAGGGTGCATGGCATAGCTTTCGGTCAGGATCATGCCGATATCGGCACCGTCCAGCACCTCGAACATGTCGCGTTTAACGACGTGTTCAGGGCAGGCAGGGTAGCCTGGAGCGGGGCGGACGCCCTGATAGCCTTCGCCAATCATTTGCTGATTCGACAAGGCCTCGTCGGGCGCATAGCCCCACAAATCCTGGCGCACTCGCGCATGAAGCGCTTCGGCAAAGGCCTCGGCCAACCGGTCAGCCAGCGACTTGAACATGATGGCTGAATAGTCATCGTTGGCCTTTTCGAATTCCTGCTCTTTCTTTTCAATACCCAGCCCGGCCGTGACGGCGAACAGGCCGATATAGTCCATCACGCCTGAGGACTTGGGTGCGATGAAATCAGCCAGGCATTTGTTGTCGACACCTTCACGCTTGACACCTTGCTGGCGCAAGCCGCGCCACGTAAAGAGCACAACGCTACGCGACTCGTCCTGGTATACCTCGATATCGTCGTCATTGATCGAGTTGGCTGGGTAAAAACCCACCACGCCATTCGCGGTCAGCCAACGACCGTCAACCATGCGCCTGAGCATGGCCTGGCCGTCCTCATAGACCTTACGCGCCTGCTCGCCCACGACTTTATCGTCGAGAATCGCGGGGAACTGGCCAAACAGACTCCAGGTCTGGAAAAATGGCGTCCAGTCGATAAAGCGCGCGAGTTCACCCAGGTCAAAATTCTTGAACGTGCGCCGACCGATAAATTTCGGGCGCGGCGGCACGTAGGCCGACCAGGCGATCGCCGGCTTAGCCGCGCGGGCGTCCACAATCGAAATAAGCGGCGTCGCCTTGCGATTCGCGTAGCGGCGCCGAACGTCGTCGTATTCCTGACTCAGGTCTGCCAGGTAAGTGTTGGCAGTCTCAGACACCAGGTTCTGGGCAACACCGACCGCACGACTGGCATCGGGCACGTAGATGACCGGGCCTTCGTAGTGCGGAGCGATCTTGACCGCAGTATGGACACGACTGGTGGTGGCGCCACCAATCAGCAGAGGCGTGCGCCGGCTGCGAAAATATTCATCACGTTGCATTTCGCTGGCGACATACGCCATCTCTTCGAGGCTAGGTGTAATCAGGCCGGACAACCCGACGATATCGGCATTTTCGGCTTTTGCACGGGCAAGTATTTCGGCGGCCGGCACCATCACGCCCATGTTGATGACTTCAAAATTGTTGCACTGGAGCACAACCGTCACGATATTTTTACCGATATCGTGCACGTCGCCCTTTACCGTGGCCATCACGATCTTGCCTTTGGCGCGAACGTCTCCGCCTGCGGCGGCAATCAGCTTCTTTTCTTCTTCAATGAAGGGCACAAGGTGGCTAACCGCCTGCTTCATCACGCGGGCAGATTTCACGACTTGGGGCAGGAACATTTTGCCCTCGCCGAACAGGTCGCCCACGATGTTCATGCCGTCCATCAGCGGCCCTTCGATCACTTCGATCGGGCGTCCGCCCCGATCGGCGATCTGCTGGCGAATTTCCTCAGTGTCCTCAACGATGAAATTTGTCAGGCCAAGCACCAAGGCGTGGGCCAGGCGCTTTTCAACCGTCTGCTGGCGCCAGGCCAGATCTTCTTCCTTTTTGATACCACTGCCCCTGACCGAGTCAGCGAACATCACCAGGCGTTCGGTCGGCGTGCGCGTATCAGCCAGGTCGGTGCGCCCGACAGGGTCGGCGCGATCAAGCACGACATCTTCGACCAGGTCACGTAAGACGGGATCAATATCGGCATACACGCCGAGCTGCCCGGCATTGACAATACCCATCGTCATGCCTTGACGGATGGCGTAGTACAGGAAAACCGTGTGTATGGCCTCGCGCATGGGTTCATTGCCGCGAAACGAAAAGCTGACGTTCGAGACACCCCCTGAAATACGGGCGTGCGGCAACGCTTCGCTGATCCACTTCGTGGACTCGATAAAGTCAACGGCGTAGTGGTTGTGCTCGTCGATACCCGTAGCGATCGCAAAGACGTTGGGATCGAAAATGATGTCCTCGGGCGGAAAACCCACCACGTCCACCAGCAGGCGGTAGGCACGCGTGCAGATTTCCTTGCGGCGTGCAAGCGTATCAGCCTGCCCCTTTTCGTCAAAGGCCATCACCACGGCGGCCGCGCCATAGCGGCGGCACAGCCTTGCTTGCCTGAGAAAGGGATCTTCACCCTCTTTGAGCGAGATGGAATTGACAATAGGCTTGCCCTGCACGCACTTCAGGCCGGTTTCGATCACCGACCATTTCGAGCTGTCGATCATGACAGGCACACGCGCAATGTCGGGTTCGGAGGCGATCAGGTTCAGGAAACGGTGCATGCAGGCCGCCGAATCAAGCATGGCTTCATCCATGTTGATGTCGATGATCTGCGCGCCGCTTTCGACCTGTGTGCGCGCAACGGCCAGCGCCTCGTCGTATTTTTCTTCACGGATCAGGCGGGCGAACATCTTGCTGCCTGTGACGTTGGTGCGTTCGCCCACGTTAACAAACAATGAGTCGGCGTCAATCGTCAGGGCCTCAAGACCCGACAAACGCGTCTTGACTGCGATCTCGGGCACAACGCGGCAAGGCAGCACCGAAACTTTCTGCGCAATGGCACGCACATGGTCGGGCGTGGTGCCGCAGCAGCCGCCAGCCATGTTGACGAGTCCGGCGCGCGCGAATTCCTCAAGCAAGGCCGAGGTATCAGCGGGTGTCTCGTCAAAGCCCGTGTCACTCATCGGATTTGGCAAACCTGCGTTGGGGTACACACAGACATAGGTGTCGCAAATCTTGGACAACTCGGCGATATAGGGGCGCATCAGCGCCGCACCCAGGGCGCAGTTCAGGCCGATCGTGATCGGCCGTGCGTGACGCACGGCGTTCCAGAAGGCTTCGACTGTTTGCCCGGACAGTATCCGGCCAGAGGCATCCGTGACAGTGCCCGAGACCATGACAGGCAACCGCTCGCCGCGTGCCTCGAAAACCTCTTCGACCGCGAAAATAGCGGCCTTGGCGTTTAGCGTATCGAAAATGGTTTCGATCAGGACAATGTCGATGCCGCCGTCGAGCAGACCATTGAGCTGTTCTGCGTAGGCCACGCGCAACGCGTCAAAGGTGACGTTGCGTGCGCCAGGGTCGTTGACGTCCGGCGAGATGGAGGCTGTTTTAGGCTGCGGGCCGAGCGCTCCGGCGACAAAACGCGGTTTTTCAGGAGTACTGAACTTGTCGCAGGCTGCGCGCGCGATCCGTGCCGACTGCAAATTGAGCTCGTAGGCCAGTTCCGGCAGTTCGTAGTCGTCCTGCGCGATGGTCGTGGCACCGAAGGTGTTGGTTTCGATCACATCGGAACCGGCCTCGAGGTACTGCTCGTGAATTTCCTGGATCACATCCGGTCGCGTCAGGGAAAGCAACTCGTTGTTGCCCTTGACATCCTTGCGATGGTCAACAAACCGGTCGCTGCGGAAATCGGCTTCGGACAGTTTGTAGCGCTGAATCATGGTGCCCATCGCGCCATCCAGAATCAGGATGCGCTTGCCCAGCAGCCTCGCAAAATCAGCGCCGCGTGTGTACGATTCAATCGGGTAGGGCAATTTGGGATGGGACATGGTCAAGATGGGCAAGAAATAAGGGGCAAGCGCAGCCAGAACGAGTCTGCGCGCCAACCTGACATCGTACCAAAAACAGCCTCGTGATACATTAAAGACACAATTGGTGCTTTCGGTGCAACTGGAGTTTCGGACAGAGTCCGTGACGCTGCACAGGGAAAGTTAAACGGGAAACAGGGACACACGTTCGCAAGAGCGCGTCTAGCCTGTGCTGCCCCCGCAACGGTCAGTCCGATGTGATCCACATCGTGCCAGCCCGATACCGGCCAGTTTATGTAAAAGCGGTTGCCCACGCGGCCGACTTTTGAAACGTAAACGACGTGCGGGGACGCACGTCATGACGAGACACCTCGCATGCAACCCAATGTTTTCCAGCTCACCGCCTGTGCTGCCGCATTCGCAGCCGCCTCGACTTCGCTCGCCCAACCCGTTGACAGCGCCTCCTCGACGCCAGTCAGTACCGGTGCCACGTTCAGCCCTGACAGCAACAGAGCGCCTGTGACACAGATGTCCACCATTGTCGTGACCCCCGCACGCATGGCCGAACCCCTCGCAGCGACGCTGGGTGACAACAGTGTCATCAGCCGCGAGGAACTCGACACCATCCCCAATGCCACGCTGGCCGAAGCACTCGGCCGCCAGCACGGCATCGAATTCGTCAACTATGGGGGCCCGCAGACAGTCAGCACGATCAGCATGCGTGGCACCAATAGCAACCAGTCGCTGGTGCTGATCGACGGGCTACGCGTGAACAACGCGACCAACGGCCTGCCCGCACTGGGCGCCATTCCGATCAACAGCATCGAACGCGTGGAAATTGTCCGTGGCACGGGTAGCAGCCTCTATGGCGCCGATGCGATCGGCGGTGTCGTCAACGTGATCACCCGTGGCGAACAGGACCGACCGTTCTCGGCCTATGCCAACGCAGGTGTGGGCTCGTACGGCACCTCGCAATACGATGCCGGTTTTTCCGGCGCCTCGGATGGCTGGGTGTACAGCCTGTTCGGCGGGTATGCGCAAAGCGGCGGCTTTAATGCCACCACGCCAACCAACTACTACTACAACCCGGACAAGGACTCCTACTACCGCAGCAACATCGGAGGCCAGCTGGGTTACACCTGGTTGCCAGGGCAGACCCTCACGCTCCAGACCTTCCAGTCCACTGTCAATGGCGGCTATGACATGGGCACGCCCTACTTCAATGACCGCGGCGTGCAGGAGCTGAGCACCAACACCATCACCAGTCGCAACGTCATCAATGACCTGTGGACAAGCACCTTGCGCGCCGGTTTCACCACCGACAGCTACAAGACCTTCAATGCCCCGGCCGATCTGCTGGCGGGCAACCCGGTCGATGGCAAGCAGCACTTCAACACGCAGCAGAGTCAGTATGTCTGGCAAAACGACCTGAAATTTTCCAAGACGCAGGCGGTATCGCTTGCCTACGAAAGGCTGGAACAGAGCGTCGACGGTGTCGTGTCAAACGCAGGCTATCCGACACCCAACTTTGGCAACTACCAGCTAACCAGCAGGGTGACGGATTCACTCATGGCGGTCTATCGCGGCACGTGGGGTCCGCAGTCCGTGCAGGCCAGTATTCGCGATGACAACAACTCACAATATGGAAATTTTGTCACTGGCAGCCTGAATTACGGACTGGACCTGAGCCAGGCCTGGCGCGCCACCGTTGGGGCCAACACAGGCTTTCGTGCCCCCAACTTCAATGAGTTGTACTGGCCCGTCACACCTTACTTCGCCGGCAACCCGAATTTACAGCCTGAAAAGTCCCGCAACGTCGAAGCCGGCTTGCGATACACCACGGACAAGTCACAGTTTGGAATCGTCGCCTATTACAACTCGATCAGTAACATGATCATCAATACGCCGGTCGTGGCGAGCGACCCCTATTCCCCCTACGCGCCCTTCAATATCGGCAAGGCAACAATCGGGGGCGTGACACTTACTGGCTCACAACGTTGGGGCACGACGCAGGTACGTGGCAGCCTGGACTGGTCGAACCCACGCAATGCGGACACCGGCGAACTCCTGCCGTTGCGCGCCCAGAGCACGCTCAAGACAGCCATTGACCAGTCTATCGGCGATCTGCGCCTGACGGCCGAATGGTTCCTGACAAGCGAACGGCGGGACTCCATGTCAGCGGACACGCTCGGTGGCTACGGTCTGGTCAACCTGGTCGCAGCCTATCCGTTAACATCGAACGCCGATCTGCAGGTGCGCTGGAACAACGTGCTTGGAAAATCCTACACGCTGGTACAGGGTTACAACACCCCTGGTTCGAATGTATTTGTCAACCTGGCCTTACGGATGTAGCATCGTTGCCTGTCCTCCCGGCTTGACTGCGACCGTAACATGCTTGTGTTTCTCCGAATCCTGACCTTTGCATTGACCGCTTGCGTCTCAACCGCCGCGGTCAGCGCTTCGGACATCGAAGTCATTGACGACAATGGCCGGGCAATCTCGCTCAAGGTCCCGGCTCGACGCGTCATCACCCTGACGCCGCATGTCACGGAAATGGTGTTTGCCGCCGGTGGTGGTGGCAAGATCGTCGCAACCGTCAGTTCCAGCGACTACCCGCCCGAGGCGCGCGGCCTTCCCCGCATCGGGGATGGCCTGCAACCGAACCCGGAACGGGTTGCAGCCTACAAGCCTGACCTGGTCATCGGCTGGTTGCCCGAGCAGGCCGAATCGCTCGAAGCACTCGACATCCCTGTCTTCATCAATGCGCCGCGTTCCCTGGGCGACATCGCCGACAGCATCGAAACCTTTGGCGTCATGCTTGGAACAACCGACACCGCAAGCAAGCGGGCCGACACCTTGCGGCAAAAACTGGAAGTCCTGATGGCGGGTGGTGTGTCACGTGCCCCCATCCGCGTGCTCATCCAGGCCGGTGCCGAACCCGAATACGCACTGGGCGGCGACCACATTCTGTCGGATGTCATCGCCTTGTGCGGGGGCGTCAACGTCTTTGCCGACTCGCCGTCCCTTGCGCCGCGCATCAGCGTTGAAGGCGTTTTGGCAGCCCAGCCAGATCTGGTGCTGGTCGGACGGGCAGGCGCTGGCAGTGCTCCGGTCGTTGACCCCACGGCTCTGTCATACTGGCAGGGGGTCGGTCTGCGTGCCGCCTCTCTCGGTCAGGTCTACATGGTGGACGCCGACACGATTTACCGCCCGGGTCCGCGGCTCATCGATGCTGCCGCGCAAATTTGCAACGTTATTCATCAGGCCCGCAAGTCCTGACCTGTTTGGTTAACCTGCACCACTGCCCCTCATTTCTCTCAGAGCAAAACCTCATGACACAGCAAGACCACCTGGTCATCGCCGGGACCGCCTACCGATCACGCCTTCTGGTCGGCACCGGCAAGTACAAGGATTTTGAACAAACCAGGCATGCGATCGACGCAAGTGGCGCGGAAATCGTGACCGTTGCGATCCGCCGTACGAATATCGGCCAGAACGCTGGCGAACCAAACCTGCTTGAGTACCTGCCGCCCAGCAAATTCACCATTTTGCCCAATACCGCAGGCTGCTATTCTGCAGACGATGCCGTGCGCACCCTGCGTCTGGCCAGAGAACTGCTGGATGGTCACAAGCTCGTCAAGCTCGAGGTGCTGGGCGATCCGCAAACGCTGTTCCCGAATATGCCCGAAACCCTGGTTGCTGCCAAAACCCTGGTCGCCGATGGTTTTGATGTCATGGTGTACTGCACCGACGACCCCATCCAGTGCCGTATGCTCGAAGACATCGGCTGCGTGGCTGTCATGCCGCTGGCGTCGCTGATCGGTTCGGGCATGGGCATCCTGAATCCCTGGAACCTGCGCCTCATCATCGACCAGGCACGGGTGCCGGTGCTGGTTGACGCCGGCGTGGGTACCGCCTCGGACGCCGCCATCGCGATGGAACTCGGTTGTCACGGCGTGCTGATGAACACGGCCATCGCCGGCGCCCAGAATCCTGTCCTGATGGCCAGTGCCATGAATAAGGCCGTAGCGGCCGGCCGCGAGGCTTTCCTGGCCGGCCGTGTGCCACGCAAAACCTATCAGGCGGCACCAAGTTCACCCACAACCGGACTGATCACCCCCACCGCCGGGGTCTAAACGAACAATGTCGCGCCAGATACCCAACACACTCACCATCGCCGGCATGGATCCATCCGGCGGCGCCGGGATCCTTGCCGATGTCAAGACCATGAGCGCGCTTGGCGCCTATGCCTGCGCCGTGGTAGCCGCCCTGACCGCGCAAAACACCCGCACCGTTGCAGATATTTCACCCGTCAACCCACAATTCGTCAGGTCCCAGATCGACACACTCTTTGATGATGTCGAGATCCACGCTGTCAAAATTGGCATGCTGGGACAACGCAAGATCATTGAGGTGGTCGCCGATCGACTGGGCCACTGGAAACCGGCCCACATCGTCCTGGATCCCGTCATGGTGTCCAAAAGCGGGGACCTGCTGCTTGAACAGGCGGCGGTGGGTGACATGCGCGAACAACTCCTGCCGCTGGCGACCTTGGTCACGCCCAATTTGCCAGAGGCCGGCGTGCTGCTTGAGCAACGCGCGGTCGAAACTGTTCGTGAGATGCGTCGCGTCGCAGAACGCCTGCGCAACATGATGACCCACACGGGACTTCGCTGGGTATTGCTCAAGGGCGGGCACTTGCCCGGCAACGAGACCACCGATCTGCTGCATGACGGCGACCAGATGATAGAGTTGCCGGGCCACCGCATCCAGACCCGCAATACACACGGAACGGGGTGCACCTTGTCGGCAGCGCTGGCGGCCCTGTTGCCACAAACTGAAAGCGTGCCACAGGCGGCCAGGCAGGCCAAGCAGTACCTGGTCGGTGCCATCGAACATGCCGACGCACTCAAGGTCGGCCACGGCCACGGCCCGGTTCACCACTTCTACCACCTTTGGTCTGAATCACCCGTACAATAAGCATTCTCGGATCTCATTTAAGTACCTTCAGATGAAAGCCTCGACCTTGCCCGAAATTGAACGTGCCCGTTTCAACATGGTGGAACAACAGATCCGCCCCTGGAATGTGGCAGATCCTCTTGTCCTGGAGGCTCTGCTGAAAGTGCGTCGTGAGCAGTTTGTTCCGCCTGTCTATCGCGGACTTGCTTTTTCCGACGTTGAAATCCCGCTCGAAGTGCAGTCGGCCGACACGCACCAGACCATGCTCTCACCAAAAATGGAAGCCCGTCTGGCGCAGCTGCTGCTGCTCAATGCCGATGACTGCGTGCTGGAAATTGGTACGGGATCTGGTTACCAGGCGGCACTGCTGGGTTACCTGGCTCGCGAAGTCACCTCGATTGAAATTGACCCGCGCCTGGTTGCCTTCGCACAGCACAACCTGCAGCAAAACCATGTCACGAATGTCAAAGTCGAAACCGGCGACGGCAGCAATGGCTGGGGAACGACCGAATATGACGCCATCCTGGTGACAGGATCCTTGCCCGCTATTCCCGATTCGCTGAAATACCAGCTTCGTGTGGGGGGTCGCCTGATCGCGGTCGTCGGATCGTCACCCGCCATGACGGTCTATCGCATCACGCGAACCACGGCAGCCAGTTTCGAAACGACGTCACTCTTTGAAACAGTCATCAAGCCGCTCATCGGCCCGACGGTATCGCATTTCAAGTTCTGACAAGAGCCTGATCAGCCCTCCCTACGTCGCCTTTCGGATTTTAGTCACGAGCGACGTGGTCGAGCGTGCGAACTCGAAAGGAATTGCAACGGCCCGCCCGCCCCAGGACTCGACCAAACGCGTCTCGGGCAGGGTCTGCATGTCGTAGTCTCCCCCCTTGACAATAATGTCCGGCCTGAGCATGCCGATGATGTCGACCGGTGTATCTTCATCAAAAAAAGTGACCGCAGTCACGCATTCCAGTGCGGCAAGCAACGCGGCACGATCGTGCTCTGTGTTCAGGGGTCGATCAGGTCCTTTGCCCAGGCGTCGGGCAGACGCGTCTGAATTGATGGCCACGATCAGCGAACCGCCCAGCTGCGCAGCCTCGTCGAGATAGGTCACATGGCCACGGTGCAGGATATCAAACACACCGTTCGTGAACACCACGGGACCCGGCCAGGCACCTTGGATGGTGCGCTGCGCACAGTCCTGCGCGGACAATATCTTGGTCTCAAAACGAGCCGTCATGCTGCGCCCTTCAAACGAGTCTGGTTGTCAAACATTTTTCATCCAGCGTCCAGCAAACAAGCGGTTGCGCCAATTTCTCTAGCGTACGACCGCCCATAAGGCCACCACCACGGCCAGCGCCGCCACGCCCGTCAAGGCCATCATTAAACGATTACCCTGCTCGCGTGCCACACGCATGCGTTTCAACTCGTCGAGCACTGGTGCGGACAAATCGGGCTGGCTCAGCTGCTTGTAGATCAGGCGGGGGAGCTCGGGGAACCACTGCGCCCACTGACTCGCCTCTTGTTCAAGCTTCTTGCGTATGCCCCTGAAACCCACTCTTTCGTGCATCCAGCGCTCAAGGAAGGGCTTTGCGGTTTTCCACAAATCCAGTTGAGGGTCAAGCTGGCGGCCCAGTCCTTCCACGTTTAGCAACGTCTTTTGCAGCAAGACCAACTGTGGCTGAATCTCGACATTGAAACGACGTGACGTCTGGAAAAGTCGAAGCAACACCTGACCCAGGGAAATTTCTGCCAGGGGACGATCAAAATAGGGTTCACACACTGATCGCACAGCACCTTCAAGGTCTTCCTCGCGGGTGTCCGGCGGCACCCAGCCCGACTCAATATGCAATCTGGCCACGCGACGGTAGTCGCGCTGGAAAAACGCCAGGAAATTTTGCGCTAAATAGTTCTTGTCGAACTCTGAAAGCGAACCCACGATGCCGAAATCAAGTGCGATATAACGTCCCAGGGTGTCTGGCCGGTCAGACACATAGATATTCCCGGGGTGCATGTCGGCATGGAAAAACCCGTCCGTGAACACCTGGGTAAAGAAAATTTCGACGCCCGTGCGCGCCAGCGTCGGGATATCGATTCCGGCTATGCGAAGTCGTTCGATCTGGCTGACGGGAATGCCGTACATCCGTTCCATCGTGAAGACCGTGCTGGCACAATAGTCCCACATGACTTCTGGTACCCAGAGAAGCTCGGCACGGTCGGTCTCGGGTCCGAAATTTCGGCGCAACTGGCTGCAGTTGGCCGCCTCGCGTAACAAGTCGAGTTCATCATGGAGATGTTTGTCAAACTCGGCCACGACCTCGCGCGGCTTGAGCCGACGTCCGTCCGGAGTCAGGCGCTCAATCAGGCGGGCCAGCACCCGCATCAGCGAAAGATCCTGGTCAATGACGTCGAGCATACCAGGGCGCAAAACCTTGACCGCCACATGGCGTCCATCATGCAGCACGGCAAAGTGGACCTGCGCAATGGATGCTGAAGCGACCGGGTCGGTCTCGAATTGCGCAAACAGCGTGGAGGTCGGTGCGCCCAGTGCGGCCTCGATCAAGGCGGCCGCCTGATCGGACGGAAATGGAGCGACGCGATCCTGGAGCAACTGCAACTCGTCTGCAATGTCAGTCGGGATCAAATCCCGGCGCGTCGACAGTACCTGTCCGAATTTAACGAATATCGGTCCAAGCGACTCCAGCGCCAGTCGGAGCCGCACGGCGCGGGGCATCGTGGGGCGCGACCCCAGGCGTACCAGCCACAACAGCCGGACAGCCAGTGGGTGGTCAATTCCGGACAGGACAAGCTCATCAAGCCGATATCGCAGGCTAATGACTAGAATGCGCGCTAAGCGCGGGACGGACATCATGTCTTGTGCCTTGTCAGTCGGTCTAGCCGATCGAGTCTTGCTGCCAGCGTGGCTTGCCGCTGGAAAAGGGCTTCGATTCGGGCAAGGGTTTCAACACCCGTTTGCTCAAAGGTCGTCATGGCTGGCCGGCCGACCAGGAGGTCAGCCTCTTCGGCCAGATATTCCGACACATTTCCTGTCAGGCCCCGCGTCAGCGCCTGAGCCGCCTCGAACAAAGATTGCATGCCACCCATCACACGGCGCGCCGGGACATCACCCACCCATTGGGCAAGCGCATCCTCAGGATCCGGGCGCAAGTCGCGGGAAAGTTCAGACACCACTTGGGCAAGCGCGGCTTCGCCGGTTACATGGATCATGTCCGCCATACTCGCGCCCGGGGTATCGTCGAACAAACGTGAGACGGTCAATTTTTCAGGGATGATATCCAGGACGACATCAGGCACGATGGCCGAATCTGCCTGCGACAACCGGCCCTCAGAGTCGATGGTCAGCGTCACTTGAAAGCTGGCCAGGCTCACGCGCAAGGTTTTGCCCGCATGCCGTGCCAATCTCGCTGCGGCCCAGGGCTGCTGGCGCGCAAGCAGGTTAAAACCAGTTGCGATGACACGAACGGGATGCAGCACGGACAAATCGGGGATAGTTTGCGTGACAGGTCTCACGGGATCTGGGCAATGACGGAAACCGCTAGTTTAACGGGTGTCGGGCCGAAGTGAAAAAACGCCCGCTTCAAGCGGGCGTCTGGTTCAAGCTTGACAGGACTCGTCAACGAATCAACTTGCCTGGGACACGGGAATCTGCTGGATACCAGCCAGCAACCATCCACCCTGGGTAGGTTTGAACAGGTTCCAGACCTCTTCAAAGCGGAATGCTTCGGCACCAACCTGTTCACGCAGCATGCCTGAAAAACGCACGCTGGCGAGATGACCATCGGTCACTTGTTCGATACCCAGCATTTCGGCATTCAGCAGCACAACCTCGGTCTGGTTGACGCCACCCCGACCCGACAGCTGGGTCTCAAGCTCTTTCATCAGGTCATCCGTCAGGAAATTGCGCAGTTGCGACACGTCACCGCTGTCCCAGACTTTTTGAATCGCGACGAACTGTTGCTTGGCTTCTTGCAGAAAACGGCTGCTATCGAAATCACCGGGAATAAACCAGTTTTGATCCGGGGTTTGCACTGGGCTCCCACCAAAGCCGGCGGCTGACAGCGGGGCGCTTGTAGCAGCAGACGCTTGCGGAGCTACCTCGCGAAACGTTTCGTTGGTCGGCTGCGCACGAGCCGGCGCGCCCGCACCCTGCAGGGAGGGCTGAGCCGAACCACCACGAAGCAGTCGGACAACGAACATGATCGCAAAAACGACCAGGCCAGCCAGCAGCGCCATCACCAGGAAGCTGCCGAACGCACCGGACATGCCGAAGTGTGAAAGCAGTGCGCCGATGCCCAGACCGGCGGCTATGCCTGCCAGGGGGCCTAACCAGCGCGAAGCGCCGGCGGGCTTAGCCGCTGCGCCCGCAGGTGCTGCCGCGGCAGCTGGCGTGGCGCTCTTCTGCGTCGCGGTGGGGCTTGTGGACGTTGCGGGACGCGAACCGCCGATGTTGGTCGACTGGCGCCCGACACTACCGCCGCCGCCAAGACGTGCGGCGTCCGCATCAAAAGATGCGATCACCAGTGCAGAACCACTGACCGCAATCAGCGCTGCAGCGAAAAAACGTGAAAAAACACGAGACATGGAGAGCTCCTGGGCGAAATCTTCGCTTGAAAAACGGTTCAAACAGTACGATTAAATCTTACTGGAACCTGAATCTTACTGAAAGCTGAACAAAATGCAAGGGGTAGACCACATATATCTACGACAAGTTCCCCTGAGCAACGAGGAAAGTGCGCAATACGCAATCAGCGCTCCTGTGTTTCAGCCCAGTTTGACCCCTTCGTGAAGAGCCGTCAGACCCGCCGACAGATTGAAATACTGCACGCGGGACAGGCCTGCGTCGCTCAGCATGGACTTGAGTGTTTCCTGATCCGGATGCATCCGGATCGACTCTGCGAGGTAACGATAACTGTCAGCATCACCAGCCACTTTCTTGCCGAGCCAGGGCAGCACTTTGAAGGAATACCAATCGTAGACCGGTGCCAACGGCTTGGCGATGCGGGAAAACTCAAGCACCAACAACTTGCCGCCCGGTCGTAACACGCGCGTCATTTCTGCCAGCGCACGGTCCTTGTGGGTCATGTTGCGCAGGCCGAACGCGACGCTTACGCGGTCGAAATAATTGTCAGGAAATGGCAGGTGCTCTGCATCGCAAACCGCGCAAGGCAAAATCACACCGTCATCCACGAGCCGGTCGCGACCGACTCTCAGCATTGAATCATTGATGTCGGTCAGCCAGACTTCGCCGTCTGGGCCTGCCTGCCTGGCAAATGCCCTGGCCAAGTCACCCGTGCCGCCCGCGATATCCAGCACTTTCATCCCGGGTCGCACGGCGGCGCGGCCAATCGTGAACGCCTTCCATACGCGATGCAGCCCAGCCGACATCAGATCATTCATGACGTCGTACCGCGCGGCCACCGAATGAAACACCTCGGCGACTTTTTGAGCTTTTTCAGATTCGGCAACCGTCTGGAAGCCAAAGTGCGTTTTATCGTCAGACATCGGATGTACCCGGAAAATAAGTGATTGCCTGCGATTATCGCAGTTAGTCGCGTGTGGCGTTGAACCACACAGTGACCCCGCGAATGACAATTGTCATAAACGTGACACATTCGAGACATACTATGGCAATGTTCACCCGGTCAGGGCGCTATCCACAGAGTCGAACGCATATGTCCAGCACCATTTTAGTCGTTGAAGACGAGCCAGCCATCCAGGAGTTGATTGCCGTAAACCTGTCCTTTGCCGGACACAAGGTTTTACGCGCCTTCGATGTTTCACAAGCTGAGACGTTAATCAGCGCCGAACTGCCTGACCTGATCCTGCTGGACTGGATGCTGCCCGGTGCCTCGGGCCTGACGCTTGCCCGCAAGCTGCGCAGCGACGAGCGTACCCGGATGGTGCCCGTCATCATGCTGACGGCGAAAGGCTCCGAGCAGGACAAGGTCGATGGGCTGGAAGCTGGCGCCGACGACTACATCACCAAGCCCTTCTCGCCAAAGGAACTGATGGCCCGCATCAAGGCCGTGTTGCGCCGTCGCGCGCCACAGCTCACTGACGACATGATCAGTGTCGACGGTCTGAAGCTTGACCCGGTCTCACATCGACTCACCGGCAACGGCCAGCCGCTCGCGATTGGTCCGACCGAGTTCCGCTTGCTGCATTTTTTCATGACACACCCGGAACGCGTGTTCTCGCGAGGTCAGCTGCTCGACCAGGTCTGGGGTGACCATGTGTTCGTGGAAGAGCGCACTGTCGATGTCCATATTCGCCGCCTGCGCAAGGCGCTTGACCCGACAGGGCACGACTTGCATGTCGAGACTGTTCGCGGCAGCGGGTACCGCTTTACGGCGCAAATTCCAGCGACGTGACCGCACGCCCCTCATCTGATGCGAAAATAGCAGTCATGAACTGGCGACGCACCCTGATATTTTTTACCTTCTGGTCCGTGCTGGCCGCCGCAATTCAATACAAATTCCAAACAGCTACCGGTTGGATTCTGCTCAGTATCGGCAGCGGGGTCTGGATGACCTGGCGGTCCAGGCAGTCCGCCCGCGTGGCCAGGTGGTCGCTCAACCCGCAAACCGACCCGCCCACCGACATCGGCCCCTGGGAGGACGTGGTCGCCTCGCTCTATCGATACACGCGTAGCCAATCCGATGCGCTCAACGACATGGAGGAAAACAACACCGCCATCATGTCCGCTGCCCAGGCGCTGCCCCTTGGCGCCGTCACGCTGAACAAAGACTTCCAGATTCGCTGGTTCAATGCCGCGGCCGAAAAGCAGCTCCATTTGCAGATCGACCAGGACATCGGCCGCAACCTGCTCAACCTGTTGCGGTCACCGGAATTCGTCTCCTATGCCAGGCAGACCGACTGGTCCGAACCGGTCATTCTGAAAACTTCCCAGTCTGGCCAGACGCAAAGCATCATGATGCAGCTGGTGCCCTACTCGCGCGACCTGCTGTTGCTACTGATGCGCGACCTGACACAAATCGAGAAACTCGAAACTACCCGACGCGACTTCGTGGCGAATGTATCTCACGAAATGCGCACCCCCCTCACCGTGCTGGCGGGCTTTCTGGAAACATTGCTTGACGCACCACCCGGCGCGATCAGTGACACGCAACGCCAAACCTACCTCACCATGATGCACGAGCAGGCACAACGCATGCAGGCACTGGTCACCGACCTGCTGACGTTGTCTGACCTCGAAACGTCGCCCAGCGCCGAGCGGGTTGCCATCAACATGGCGGCCCTGATTGGCGCCGCGCGCCAGCAGATTGAAGCCTTGTCAGGTGGGCGACATGTGTTTGCCTGGCACATCGATTCCGAGCTCAACCTGCTGGGCCACGAAGCCGAAATATCCTCGGCCTTCTCGAACTTGCTCACCAACGCAGTGCGCTACACCCCAGATGGCGGACGCATCACGGTGACTTGGCAGCGCGAGCCCAATGGCCGCGCGCGCTACAGCGTGACGGACACCGGGATCGGGATTGCCTCGGAACACGTGCCGCGCCTGAGCGAGCGTTTTTATCGCGTGGATCGTGGCCGTTCCCGCGAACTGGGTGGCACAGGCCTGGGCCTGGCCATCACCAAACATGTCGCCATGCGCCATGATGCGCAACTCGACGTCAAGAGCAAGCTCGGACAAGGCAGTACCTTCAGCCTGCTGTTCGATGCCCCACGCGTGGCGTGCATCGCCTGAAATCGGTCCACCTGCGCGCGCTGGGCACCTCGCGCAAAAAGGCATAAACTCACGATTCCCGCACGCGGTTGCGTGTCTGCCGCCGCTCGAAATTACTGCGTTCAGCAGGTCTTCACCACCGGAGTCGTTCAATGAGTGTCCAAGCCACCATGCCCCCTTTCCACCTGGCATTTCCCGTCCGGGACATCGAAGAGGCGCGTCAGTTTTATGTCGGCCTGCTAGGCTGTGGCGAAGGACGGAGTGCGTCGGAATGGGTCGATTTCGATTTTTACGGCCATCAGATCGTCGCGCATCTCGCACCCGGTGAATGTGGTCACACTCAGACAAGCGCGGTGGACGCGCATCAGGTTCCCGTGCGCCACTTTGGCGCCGTGCTTTCCATCCCGCAGTGGGAAGACCTGGCCGCAAAGCTCAAGGCAGCCGGCACGACGTTCATCATCGAACCCTACGTCCGGTTCAAGGGCGAGGTTGGCGAACAAGCCACCATGTTCTTTCTCGATCCGTCTGGCAACGCCCTCGAATTCAAGGCTTTCAAAAACATGGAATCGCTGTTTGCGAAGTAATTCACCGTGCCTGCGACCTCAGCACCTGCCGCCAAGACAGCACTGACCTGGAGTATTCGTGCTCAGGGAGATCGCTGCCTGAGCATCGACTTTGGCGACGCGATCAGTGTCGAAACCGGCTTGATCTGCCTGTCGGCTGCGACGGCGTTGCGCCAGGCGCGCCTGCCCGGCGTCACCGACGTCGTACCTTCGTACACCGCAGTCGCGGTGCACTATGCCTGCCTGGCGACCGACCCGGACACGGCACCGGCCTTTGAGCGCTTGTCCACCGAGATCGGGCGGCTGCTCGACCGCGGCCTGCCGGTCGCAGCGACCTCGTCACGTGAAATCGAAATACCTGTTTGCTACGGCGGCGAGCATGGCCCCGATCTGGCCGCAATCGCCGCCATCACCGGGCTCTCACCAGCCGAGGTCATCGCGCTGCACACCGCCCCGGGCAGCATGGTGTTCATGCTGGGGTTCGCACCCGGCCATCCCTACATCGGCGTGCATGATGTGGCACTGAACATACCCAGACGTGACATCCCCCGCACGGCGGTACCGCCGGGTTCGGTGGCGATCGCGAACCGGCAAACAGCGATATATCCGAACAGACTACCCGGCGGCTGGCATATCATCGGCGCCACGCCCCTCAAACTGTTTGACGCGCAACGGTCCCCGCCGGCCCTGCTCATGCCAGGTGATCGCGTACGATTCGTTCCGATTTCCGAACAGGACTTTGAACGCCACAGCGCGATGCCCGCGCGCAAGATGCAATCTGCGCGCACAAAGCGAAAGTCCGCATGAGCATCACCGTCATCAGACCCGGCATGCTCTCGACCTTTCAGGATCTGGGGCGCGTGGGCTACCAACACCTGGGTGTGCCAGTCGCGGGCGCGATGGATCAACGTGCACATCGTCTGGCCAATCTGCTAGTTGGCAACGACACAGATTGCGCGACGCTTGAAATCACAGTAACCGGACCGACACTGTGCGTGAACCAGCCATGCTGCGTGGCGATCACCGGGGCCGACCTCAGCCCGACCATCAACGCCAGCCCCGCCGCGCTAAACAGGCCACTGGTCTTGCGTGCAGGGGATGAACTCGCCTTTGGCGCGCGTCGCCGCGGCACCCGCTGCTACCTGGCGGTACACGGTGGTTTTTTGCTTGAACCGGTGCTCGGCAGCACCAGCACGTACCTGCGAAGCACCATGGGCGGGTTGCACGGGCGCGCGCTACGCCGCGACGACGATATTGCGCTGAACACACACCTCCCGCATGCAGCAAATGCCGACGCGCTTGATGGCCTGGCACAGTCGCTCTGGGCCATCAGGGTGTACCTTCCCAGTCCGGTGGCCGAGTCCACGCGCAACCGGGTCCGAATCATCAAAAGCGCGCAATGGCCGGACTTCACGCCCGAGAGTTGTGCGGCACTGCTGACCGAACCGTATCGCCTCAGCCCCGACTCCGAGCGCATGGGCTACCGGCTGCAAGGCCCTGAGCTCTCGCTGACGGCGCCCCGGCAGATGATTTCCGAAGCCGCAACGTTTGGCACCATACAGCTACCGGCTGGTGGTCAGCCCATTGTGCTGATGGCTGATCGACAGACGACTGGTGGTTATCCAAAGTTGGCCTACGTGGCCAGCATCGACCTGCCCCTGCTCGCACAAATGGGGCCTGGCGACACCATCCGTTTTGAATGCATCAAACTTGAGAACGCGCAAACACTTGATGCGCGGCGCGAACGCGCCTTCAAGACACTCGCCTCGACGCTCGCGCCCATCCGTGCGCTCCTGCAACATCCCTGAGGAACTTATGACTCTGCGTATCGACCTGAACTGCGACATGGGCGAAAGCTACGGTGCCTGGAAAATGGGCAACGACGAGGCGATTCTGCCCTTTGTGACCTCGGCCAACATTGCCTGTGGATTTCATGGCGGCGACCCTGCCACCATGCGCAAGACGGTGGCCGCAGCACTCAAGCATGGCGTATCGCTCGGTGCCCACCCTGGGCTGCCCGATCTGCAGGGCTTTGGTCGGCGCAACATGGCGATCACGGACCAGGAAGCCTACGACATGATGGTCGTGCAAATCGGCGCACTGTCGGCCGTGGCGGCGTCCCAGGGCGCCGCGTTGCGTCACGTCAAAGCGCACGGACAACTCTACAACATGTCGGTCAACAACGAAGGTCTGGCCAGGGCGCTTGCCCAGGCCACGTTCGATGTCGACAGCGACCTGGTCTTCTACGGACTGGCTGGCAGCCTGATGCTGACAGTCGCCGAGTCGATCGGGCTGCGTGTCGCAAGCGAGGTGTTTGGTGACAGGACCTATTCACCGGACGGCACGCTGAGCCCACGCAACCAACCCGGCGCCATGATCGAAGATGTGCAGGTGTCGATCCGGCAGGTGTTGCAAATGGTCCGGCACGGAACCTTGACCGCCGTTGATGGCAGCACCATCAACGTTCGTGCTGACACGCTGTGCATACATGGTGATCAGCCCGGTGCCCCAGCATTTGCCAAGGCGATCCGGGAAGCGTTGCTTGACGACGGGATCGATGTCAGGGTTTGAGCCGCTGACCCTTCGCCGGGGCACAAAAAACTAGCTGGCTGACTCGCAGCAGCATGTTTTCTGAATATGCGCTGAACAGTAGCTGACATGCTGCTGAATTCCTCGCGCGCGCGCCACAACTGGGCCTCTTGGGCCGAAATCAGTTGAAACAACTATCTGGCTGTTCAACACCGGATATCGCAACAAAACGCCATAACTCCCTCAGAATTCGGTCAATAGCCGAGGCTTCAGTGCATCAGTGCATCAGTGAAAAAACTTACTGAGTAAAAATTTCGAAGAATGAAAAATCCCGCCACCGCACAGCCAATCGCCAACTCCCCAGACACAAGGGTGCGAGGCAGACTGCGCGTGGCGATACTGGTCGACCGCTTTGGCCAAAAATTTGGCGGAGCTGAGGCCTACAGCGTGAACGTGGTCGAGTCGATGTCCAAGCAGTACGAAGTGACCGTGATCGCCCACGAATTTGATCACGACCTCCCGGTCAACGAAATTCTGATCAAACGCCGGCTGTTCTGGCCGAACTGGTATCGCATCTGGAATTTTTCACGTCATGCACAACGACTGACACGCGAAGGCTACGACGTCGTGCATTCTCATATGGATGGCCCAAGCGGGGACATTCAAACCATGCACGTTTCCCCGTATAAATACCGCCACATGACCACCAAGCCCTGGTGGCGCCGGGCCTTTTCCTGTTTGAGCCTGCGCAAGATGGCATACCTCTATCTGGAGGGATCCCGCCTGCATCATCAGCCCGGCAGACATATCGTTGCGGTATCGCCCACCACGCGTGATCAGCTGCGCCAAGCCTATGGGTCCGCACTCAATATTGGCGTCATGACGCCAGGCGTGCGGATTGTGCCGCGCAATGAAGCAGTCAGACAACGGGTTCGTGCCCAACTTGGGTGGAAAAAAAACGACATCGGCTACGTGCTGATCGCGCGCAACCCCATGCGCAAGGGACTGATCGTAACGCTGCAGGCACTACGCCTGCTTCCTGCTTCGTGTCATCTGGTCGTTGTGGGGGCGGATGCCGCCACACGGCAGGAAATCGATGCGCATTATGCCGATCTGCGTGCCCGGGTCAAACTGATTGAACCCACGCCCGAGGTGTCGGGTTACTTCCAGGCCGCGGACATCTGCGTGCATCCGACACTGAATGATTCTTTTGGCATGGCACCACTTGAAGCCATGGCGCATGGCCTGCCCATCGTGATCAGCAACGTTAAATATTGCGGTTTTTCACAATATCTGACACATGAACGCAACGCCTGGGTGCTGGCTGAGCCGCGCGACCCCGTCGCGCTTGCCCACGCCATGCAGGAACTTGGGTTTTCACAGCATTTACGGACTACCTTGGTTCAGCAAGGCCTGCTGCTTGCCGAGTCATTTTCCTGGGATCAGGTCGCGACACGTTATGAAGGTCTTTATTCAACTTGTGTTGCCGAAAAGCGCTGGGCGCACAGGCACGCGAAGGTCGAACCGCTGGATGATTTTTACATCGACAGAACCGAATCTGTTTCTTAATACGCGTGTCGCCCTGACGGCACGGCCCCTGGATGATGCACAGCTCAGTCGCGGCGCTAAGCTGTGCCGCTAAACTAGAACCTAAACCAGGACGCGTTCAATCCCGCCGCTATTGGCTTTTGCAACGTACTCTTCCAGCCAGTTTTCACCAAGAATGTGTCGCGCCATTTCGACCACGATGTAATCCGCCTTGGCACCCGTGTCAGCCTCGAATCGCGACAGCCCCTGCAAGCACGACGGGCAGGAAGTGAGCATCTTGATGTCACCCGCATACCCATCCTCGCGCAATGTGGCGGTATTCTTCTCAAGCTCCTCTTCCTTGCGGAAACGAATCTGAGTCGAGATATCCGGCCGCGAGACCGCCAGCGTGCCCGACTCACCGCAACATCTGTCCGTCTTGATCGCGTCCTCACCCACGAGGGCACGCACGGTTTTCATGGGATCCTGGAGTTTCATCGGGCTATGACAAGGATCGTGATACATGTAGCGCACGCCTTGCGCGCCTTCGAGCTTGATCCCTTTTTCGAGCAGATATTCGTGAATGTCGATCAATCGGCATCCAGGGAAAATCTTCTCAAATTCGTAGCCCGCCAGTTGGTCATAGCAGGTGCCGCAACTGACCACCACGGTCTTGATGTCAAGATAGTTCAGCGTGTTGGCCACGCGATGGAACAGCACGCGGTTATCGGTAATGATCTGCTCGGCCTTGTCGTTCATGCCGTTACCCCGTTGAGGGTAGCCGCAGCACAAATAACCGGGGGGCAACACCGTCTGCACCCCCGCATGCCAGAGCATGGCCTGGGTCGCGAGGCCCACCTGAGAAAACAGGCGCTCGGAGCCGCAGCCCGGAAAATAAAATACGGCTTCCGTTTCAGACGAGGTCTGGGGATCACGAATGATCGGCACGTAGTCGGCATCTTCGATATCGAGCAGCTTGCGCGCGGTTTGCTTGGGCAAGCCACCTGGCATTTTCTTATTGACGAAATGCACAATCTGTTCGCGTATCGGCGCCTTGCCCACCGTCGCGGGCGGTTTGGCCGTCTGCTTGCGCGCGAACTTGGACAAGAAATCACTGGCGGCGCGCTGAAGCTTGTAGCCCACCCCGATCATCGCCTGACGCGTCGCATTGATCGTGGCAGGATCCTTGGCGTTCAGAAAGAACATTGCCGCCGTGGTACCCGGATTAAAGGACTTATGGCCCATGCGACGCAGCAGCGCGCGCATATTCATGGACACGTCACCAAAATCAATATCGACCGGACAGGGGTTGTAGCACTTATGGCAAACGGTGCAATGGTCGGCCACATCTTCGAACTCTTCCCAGTGCTTCAGGCTGATCCCGCGGCGGGTTTGCTCTTCGTACAGGAAGGCCTCGATCAGCAGCGACGTCGCCAGAATCTTGTTGCGCGGGGAATACAGCAAGTTTGCGCGCGGCACGTGCGTGGCGCATACCGGTTTGCACTTTCCGCAACGCAGGCAGTCCTTGATTGAATTGCTGATCGCGCCGATTTCACTTTGCTGCATGATCAGGGACTCGTGTCCCATCAGGCCAAAGCTTGGCGTCCAGGCGTGGCGCAAGTCCGCACCCGGCATGAGTTTGCCGGCATTGAAATGATCATGGGGATCGATCTCACGCTTGTATTGCTGGAATGGCGCGAGCTCAGCCTCGGTCAGGAACTCGTACTTGGTCAGGCCGATGCCATGTTCACCCGAAATCACGCCATCCAGGTCACGGGCGATCTGCATGATGCGTGCGACGGCCTGGTTGGCCTCTTGCAACATCTCGTAGTCATCCGAGTTGACAGGAATATTGGTATGGACATTGCCATCCCCTGCATGCATGTGTAACGCCACGAACACACGGCTCTTGAGCACACGATCGTGAATGGCCTGCAACTCGGTCAGCACCGGTGCGAAATCGGTGCCACCGAACAGACCAACGAGCTCAGCCTTGACCTCCGTTTTCCAGGAAATACGCAGGGTGCGATCCTGGACCACGTCAAACAGTCTGGCCTCAGGTTGCCGCTGCAGCCGTTCAGTCAGGGCAGGTACCAGCGCGGCGAGGCCACTTGCCTGCAATTCAGGCAACGCCTGCGCCAGAGGCATATCCAGATTGTCCAGCACCCACTGCCAGCGCACGCGCGTCAGTTCGACCACTTCAATGGCAAGGCGCCGCTTGTCATTGAGTGCCTCTTCGATCGACACGCCGACTTCGGTCGCGCGATCAAGTTTGGCGATGGGCAACGGGCCTTCGAGCATGACCTGCAAGGCATCAAGCAGCTTGAGCTTGTTGCGTGTTGACAGCTCGATGTTGATGCGTTCAATATGGTCCGTGTATTCGCCCATGCGGCCAAGCGGAATCACCACGTCTTCGTTGATCTTGAACGCGTTGGTATGCCGTGCGATTGCGGCGGTGCGAGAACGGTCAAGCCAGAATTTCTTGCGTGCCTCGGCGCTGACTGCGATGAAGCCTTCGCCATGGCGCGTGTTGGCCAGGCGCACCACTTCGCTGGTCGCTGCGGCCACTGCGGCCTCGTCATCGCCGACAATGTCACCAAAGAGCACCATCTTGGGCAGAACGCCCCGCTTGCTCTTGGTTGAATAACCCACGGCGCGCAGGTAACGCTCGTCCAGATGCTCCAGGCCAGCGAGCAACGCCCCGCGAGCGCGTCCGGCACCATCAAGATAATTCTTAATTTCAACAATCGACGGAATCGAATCACGCGCCTGGCCAAAAAACTCAAGGCAGACCGTACGGGTATGGTTGGGCATACGATGCAACACCCAGCGCGCGGCCGTAATCAGACCGTCGCAGCCTTCCTTTTGCACACCCGGCAGACCCGACAGAAACTTGTCGGTCACATCCTTGCCCAGACCGGCCTTGCGAAAGCGAGCACCTTCGATTTCAAGGATTTTGCTGCGCAACGGCCGTTGGCCCGCAGGATAGGCACCGTCAAACCATTGCAACTCAAAACGAACCAGCGGCGCGTCATGGATCTTGCCCATGTTGTGGTCTAGCCGGGTGACATCCAGCCAGTTACCGTCCGGATCCACCATGCGCCACCAGGCGAGATTGTCCAGCGCAGTGCCCCACAGCACGGCTTTCTTGCCACCGGCATTCATGGCGACGTTGCCGCCCACACAGGAAGCCTCGGCCGAGGTCGGGTCGACTGCGAAGACGAAACCTGCCTGTTCGGCGGCCTCGGACACGCGCTTGGTGACGACACCCGCGCCTGCCCGCACTGTCGCGACAGCGCTGTTGACGCCGGGCAACAGCCCGGTTTCAACCGGACCCAGCCGATCAAGTTTTTCGGTGTTGATGACGGCGGACTTCCAGGTGAGCGGAATCGCGCCGCCGGTGTAGCCCGTGCCACCACCACGCGGCACGATGGTCAGTTCAAGCTCGATGCAACCGCGCACCAGTGCTGCGATTTCGTCTTCAGTATCAGGGGTCAGTACCACGAACGGGTATTCGACACGCCAGTCCGTCGCGTCCGTGACGTGAGAGACGCGTGACAGGCCATCAAACTTGATGTTGTCGCGCGCGGTCAGCTTGCCCAGCACCTTGTTGACCCGCCGACGCAGGCGGGCCGTCTGCTCGAATTCGTGTTCAAAGGCCATGACCGCGACATGCGCACGCTTGAGCAGACTTGCCACTTTTTCGTCACGCCCGGAATCATCTCCGGCGCGACGCTTGTCAATTTCACCCAAACGGTGCTGCAGCGCCTCGATCAACTGCTTACGACGCCTGGGGTTGTCGAGCAGGTCATCCTGCAGGTAGGGATTGCGACGAACGACCCAGATGTCGCCAAGAACCTCATACAGCATCCGGGCTGAACGCCCAGTTCGACGTTCACCGCGTAAATCGGCCAACAGCCCCCAGGCATCGTCACCCAGCAACCGACGCACCACTTCTCGATCAGAAAACGAGGTGTAGTTATAGGGGATCTCGCGCAACCGCGCCTGATGGTCAGACGACGGCGTTGCACTCAAGAGGTGACTGGCAAATGGGGCATTCATGCGTCAGGGAGGTCTTGTGCCGGGGGGTTACCCTTAAAGGCATAGTTTAAGTCATAGTCGCGCCGATTCTGGAATAACCCCATAACCCGCCCGTCTGCCCCGGCCGGCTAGCGGGCCGGCAGCAGTTGCACCAGAGCGCCGCCAAGGATTGCATAGCGGGCGAACTTGCCCAGCGCCATCCAGGCCAGGCAAGGCAAGAACGGCAGGCGCAGCCAGCCGGCGACGGCGCAAATCGGGTCGCCCACCAGTGGCACCCAGGACAACAGCAGGATCACCGGACCAAACCGCTGGACCCAGCGCTCGGCATACCCTTGCCAACGGTCACCCCGTGGGCGCGACGCGTCGTCGACACACTCTGGGCGCAAGCGCCTGACCAGGGTTCGCGCCCCGGCCCCCATCAAGAAACTGATCACGCCCCCGAGCGTATTGCCCAATGTCGCCACGGCTACTGCCGGCCACAGCATCTCAGGCGACAAGGCGACGTATGCAAGCACCGCAGGTTCTGACCCCAGGGGCAGCAAGGTCGCCGCCAGCAGGCTGATCAGAAAAACCGCAGCAAGCCCCACAGAGGGCAAGGCCAGCCACGAAAGCATCCACTGCACAGTATCGGTCACGAGGGCTTCCATGCCTGAGGGGCTCAGCCCGGGCCAGCAGACGGGAACAGGGTCAGTGCGCCCGGCAGATCTCCTGGCAAATCAATATCGCGCACACACCCGCCGTCGTCAACGTTGACCGCCTGCATGGCGTCAGGGTCAAGGTGGGCCAGCGTCGACAGGCCCGCGTTCGCGGACAAGCGGCTGAGTTCAGGGCGCAACCCGGCAGCGCACGCCACCGGATGACCCGGCTGGCCAGCCAGTACCGGACGCGCCAGTCGTGCCCCGCCACGCAGAGTCTCGACCATGACCCGGTAGGTCTGCGGCGCGACAAACGGCATGTCAGCCAACCCCACCAGCCAGCCCAGTCCAGGCGCCGTCTGGCTGACGCCAGCCTTGAGGGTGGCGCCTATCCCCTGGTCGACCGACGCGCACTCAATCCAATCGACGTCCAGATCCTGGAGCGCCTGGCGCAACACGGTAATTTGCGACCCGGTCACGACGACCAGGCGATCTACCCAGGCCAGCATATTGCGACAGCTCGCATGCAAAACCGTCTGACCGTCTGGCAGGCAGGCCAGCAGCTTGTTGTGCTGCCCGCTCGGATCAAACCGTCTGCCGCGTCCACCCGCGAGAAGGAGTCCAATGATTTGCGGCATGGTGTTGCTCAATAAATGGTTCAGGAATGGGCACAGCGACACATGGGATAATGCCAGATCAGGCCAAGGCTAGCTGCAGACTCTCGGAAACACCATGTCAACGGATTATCTCAAGCGCATTCTGACCTCCAAAGTGTATGACGTCGCCGTCGAAACACCACTGGAAGTCGCTCCCCAGTTATCAGCGCGCACCGGCAACACCATCCTGCTCAAACGCGAAGACACCCAGGCAGTCTTCAGTTTCAAGCTGCGCGGGGCCTACAACAAGATGGCCAACCTGTCGGCCGCAGCCCTGGCTCGCGGCGTCATCGCAGCCTCGGCGGGCAACCACGCCCAGGGCGTCGCGCTTTCGTCCAAGCGACTGGGCTGCAAGGCCATCATCGTCATGCCAACCACAACGCCGCAAGTCAAGATTGACGCCGTGCGGGCCCTTGGCGGAGAAGTCGTGCTGCATGGCGAAAGTTTTTCAGATGCCTACGCGCACTCGCTGATCCTGGAAAAAAAGCACAACCTGTCCTTTGTCCACCCTTTTGACGACCCCGATGTCATCGCTGGCCAAGGCACCATCGGCATGGAGATATTGCGCCAGCACCCCGGCCCGATCGAAGCCATATTCGTCGCGATCGGGGGCGGAGGCCTCATCAGCGGGATCGCTGCCTACATCAAGCAACTCCGACCCGAGATCAAGATCATCGGCGTCCAGACGGTCGACTCCGATGCCATGGTCAAGAGCGTGGCCGCCGGCCGGCGCGTCACCCTGGCCGACGTTGGCCTGTTCTCCGACGGCACTGCCGTCAAGCAGGTCGGGGTTGAAACCTTTCGGCTGGTCAAAGAGTATGTCGACGATTTTGTGGTCGTCGACACCGACGCCATCTGCGCGGCGATCAAGGATGTCTTCCAGGACACGCGCTCGGTACTCGAACCCGCTGGCGCACTCGCCCTGGCAGGCGCCAAACAGTATGCGGCGCAGCACAAGCTCAAGGGCCGCACACTGATCGCGATCGCCTGTGGCGCCAACATGAACTTTGACCGCTTGCGTTTTGTCGCCGAACGCGCCGATGTCGGTGAAGCGCGCGAAGCGGTCTTTGCCGTCACGCTGCCTGAGCAGCGTGGCAGTTTTCGCGCGCTGTGCGAACTCGTTGGCAACCGCAACGTGACCGAGTTCAATTACCGCATATCCGATTCCAAACTCGCCCACGTGTTTGTAGGCTTGCAGGTCAGCCAGGCCTCTGAACCCGAGCGCATTGCCACAACGTTTCGCAAAAACGGCTTCAATACGCTTGACCTGAGCCATGACGAAATGGCCAAGACACATCTGCGGCATATGGTGGGTGGTCGCTCGGGACTGGCCGAGAACGAGTTGCTCTATCGCTTTGAGTTTCCCGAACGACCGGGCGCACTGATGCGCTTCTTGACTTCGATGAAACCAGACTGGAACATCAGCCTGTTCCACTACCGCAACCAAGGTGCGGACTACGGTCAGATCCTGATCGGCATCCAGGTGCCAGCCGGAAACAAAAAAGCGTTCAAGGACTTCCTGAGCGAGATCGGGTACCCCCACTGGAACGAGACGGACAACCCGGCCTACAAGCTGTTCCTCTGATTCAGTCGGGACGCAAGGGGTTGCGCAGACGCCCCCCCTTGCAAGAACAGCTCAGTCCCCTGAAAACTCGCAGACGCTGAAAAACGGAGTACCCGTTTTTGCGATTTCTTTTGAGCCACCAAGATCCGGGAGATCGATGATGGCTGCCGCCTCGACGACGTTGCCACCCAGTTGCTGCAGCAAGCGAATGGCCGCCAGCATCGTGCCACCTGTTGCAACCAGGTCATCAACCAGCAGTACGCGCTGTCCGGGCCTGACGGCGTCTTCATGCAGCTCGACCGCGGCGTCACCGTACTCAAGCGTGTAGTTCTGTGAGACCGTGCGAAACGGCAATTTGCCCTTTTTACGCACTGGCACGAACCCGACGTTCAGGGCATAGGCCAGGGCACTGCCGAAGATGAAACCACGCGCATCGATCCCCACCACCAAATCCAGGCGATGACGCATGTGACGGTATACAAACATGTCTATCAGGGTACGAAATGCCTGGGGGTCCTGAATAAGCGGCGTAATGTCACGGAACGTGACGCCGGGCTTGGGCCAGTCCTCGACATTGCGGATCAGTCCTCGCACGAGAGCGGCAGGATCATTGTGAGGCAAAGGCCTATTCATCGTGCAACACTCCGCAGTTAAAGTTTAGAAGTAACACACAACGCCGCACCGGATGGTAAGAAATCTCGTCACGCGGACCGGACACGGACCGCCGACGACACCCTGCGCGCTTTCTCACGCGCCGCATCGACCGACTCAGCGACCGCGAGACCCACGCCCATGCGTCGTTTGACAAAGGACTCGGGCTTGCCAAAGAGGCGAATGTCCGTGCCGGGCTCGGCGAGTGCCTGCGCCACGCCCTCGAACACGACCGCCTGGGCGTCCACACCGCCGTAAATCACACTGCTGGCGGCAGGTGAGCGCAAACTGGTGTCAACCGGCAGCCCAAGCAGTGCGCGAGCATGTAATTCAAATTCGTTTTGTGCCTGAGATACAAGCGTCACCAACCCGGTGTCGTGCGGGCGTGGGCTGACCTCGGAGAACCAGACTTCGTCGCCGGCCACAAATAACTCGACGCCAAAGATACCCTGACCACCCAGATTGTCGGTGACCTTCAGGGCAATCTCGCGGGCGCGTTCAAGTGCCAGCACCGACATGGGCTGCGGCTGCCAGCTTTCCACATAATCGCCGTCAACCTGTCGATGGCCGATCGGTTCGCAAAACCGAGTTTCTATCCCACCGTCCACACTGCGCGCCCGAACGGTCAGCAGCGTGATTTCATACTCGAAATCGATAAACCCTTCCACGATAATACGTCCAGCCCCGACACGACCGCCCTTCTGGGCGATCGCCCAGGCCGACTCAATATCTTGCGCGCCGCGCAATACAGACTGACCCTTGCCCGACGAAGACATCACCGGCTTGACCAGACAGGGGAAACCGATTGCCGTGGTCGCCTCGCGCAGCGCGTCGAGCGAGTCCGCGAACCGATAAGGGGAAGTCGGCAAGCCCAGCGTTTCGGCGGCCAGCCGACGAATGCCCTCACGGTTCATGGTCAGTTGCGCGGCGCGCGCCGTAGGCGTCACGCGCACCATGCCCAGGGCCTCGAGTTCGACCAGCAAATCGGTGGAGATGGCCTCGATCTCAGGGACGATGACATGGGGACGCTCTTGCTCGATCACTGCACGCAGCGCCTGCTTGTCCGTCATGGCAACAACATGCGCACGGTGCGCAACCTGCTGACCGGGCGCATCCGCATAGCGATCCACGGCGATGACCTCGACGCCCAGTCTCTGCAACGCGATGATCACTTCCTTACCCAGTTCGCCCGACCCAAGCAGCATCACGCGCAGACCGGCGGGTGAAAGTGGTGTGCCCAGTTGGGCGGCGAAGGCATAAGGCTGGGATTGACTGGAGGCGGTCGGGGCTGCGTTCATCGCTTGGTTCCAAAAATGCGGAAAATGTAAGGGTAGTGCCTGCCGCAGATTGCCACACCAGCCTACAGTGTGCAACTTGCCGCACGTCCGAGGCCCGTTGCGATTAAAATCGGCTGATGCCCTCTATCAAACCAGACCCGTCAGCCGCTGCACTGGCGTCCGCCCAGCAAACCTTGCAGCTCGAGGCACAAGCCATTATTGAGCTAAAAAGCCGAATCGGGTCAGATTTCGTCTCAGCGGTCACGCTCATGCTTGCCTGTACAGGCCGGGTGGTTGTTTGCGGTCTGGGAAAAACCGGGCATATCGCCCGCAAGATCGCTGCCACGCTGGCTTCAACGGGTACCCCCTCGTTTTTTCTGCATGCCGCCGAAGCCGTCCACGGCGACATCGGCATGGTCGGCGACCAGGACTTGCTCGTCGCCCTGTCTTACTCGGGCACGGGCCAGGAACTCTTGACCATTTTGCCAGCCGCCCACCGCATGGGCGTCAAAGTCATCGCCATGACTGGCAACCCACTGTCCGAACTCGCGCGACTGGCCGATGTGCACCTGGATGTCAGCGTGACACAGGAAGCCTGCCCCCTGAATCTGGCGCCGACCTCCAGCACAACCGCCGCGCTGGCAATGGGCGACGCGCTTGCCGTTGCCTGCCTGCAGGCGCGCGGCTTCGGTCCTGATGATTTCGCCCGGTCGCACCCGGGCGGAGCCCTTGGACGCCGATTGCTCACACGCGTGGTCGACATCATGCGCCAGGGTGGCGCCCTGCCTACCGTGCACGAAAATGCCACCATCTTCGAGGCCCTTGAGGAAATATCCCGCAAGGGCATGGGCATGACGGCCGTGCTCGACACGCAAGGCCGGGCCTGCGGCATCTTTACCGACGGAGACCTGCGTCGCCTGATCGAACGCGAGGGCGACGTGCGCGGATTGTCCATTGCCCAAGGCATGACGCGCAACCCCCGACACATACAACCTGACGCACTGGCCGTGGATGCCGCAGTCATCATGGACAGCCACCGCCTGAACCAGATGCTCGTGGCTGACGCCACAGGCAAACTGGTGGGTGCCCTGCATATGCACGACCTGATGGCGGCCAAAGTTGTCTGATCACCTCACTCCCATGACCAAACCTCTCTCGATCCCACATCCCGCCGAAGCGCTGGTGCTGGCAAAAATCCCCGCGGCCACGCGCCAGCGTCTCGCAGGCATTCGCCTCATGTTGTTTGATGTCGACGGGGTATTGACCGACGGCAGCCTCTGGTACGGGGAAAACGGGGAAACCGTCAAGCGCTTTCACGTCCAGGATGGTCATGGACTGAAAATGCTGACTGTCAGTGGCATCAAGGTCGCGCTGGTAACCGGGCGCGAAGGCCCCGTGGTGGATCGCCGCGCCGCCGAACTGGGTCTGGGCGACGTGATGCAAAACGTGCGCGACAAAAGCGCCGCACTCGCCAGCCTGGCTGCCCGGCACCACCTCCGACTCGAGCAGACCGGTTTCATGGGTGACGACCTGATTGATCTGCCAGCCATGCAACGGGCTGGTTTTGCGGCGTCCGTGCCCGACGCACCCGCCTACATTTCACAGTCGGCGCACTGGGTCTCGACCCGCGCCGCAGGCCATGGCGCTGCGCGCGAGTGCTGCGACCTGATCCTGGCGGCACAAGGACTTCTGGGCGCTTTTTTCCAACCCGGGCTGCTTGGCCCGGGCACAGTGCAATAGGCCCGGCAGATGAAAGAACGCTTCGCCGTCCTGGTTTCGTTACTGATCATGCTCACGCTCGTGATCGGCACCTGGTGGGCGGCTGACTATTCCGAACGCGCCGTCGAAATCGATCCACCCAGCCGCATGACACATGAACCCGATAACTGGGCCGAGAAAATCGTATTACTGCGCACGGACAAGCAGGGCAACGTGATCCACCGTCTCGAGGGCGACCGCATGGAACACTTCCCGGACGACAAGTCCTACGAAGTTGATGCTCCCAGAGCGTTTAGCCTGCGCCCGGACAATCCACTCACAGTCGCCACCTCGCGCACCGCGACCGTTTTTAACGAAGGGGATCGCATCGTCATGCGCGGCGATGCCTTGCTGCTGCGTCTGGCAGACGCCACGCGGGCCCCGCTCAATTTCCTGAGCGACGAGATCACCATACTTGTTGATCAGGACATCACGTACACTGACCTGCCTGCCGTGGCGATTAGCGGGCGCTCGCGCATGAGCGGCACCGGAATGCGCTATAACAACGCCACGCAGCAACTGGATGTGCTCAAATCCACCGATATGGACATCGCCGCCAAAGAAAAAAGCAGCGATGCTGAACCCGCAGATACCCGTACAAAACCATGATTCAATACCAAACGCTCCGGTCTGTACGCCTGATCCTCGTGGCCACCATTGCCTTGATGGTCTCGACGTCTTGGGCACAAAAGCCGGCGACTGCCAAGCCCGATGCCCCGGCTGAAGAAGCCAGCACACTGATACTTTCAGATACGCTGCACTACGACGACCTCAAGAAAGAAAGCACCTTCACCGGCAATGTGGTGATGACGCGCGGCCTGATGACCATGAATTCCGATGCGCTCAAGTTGCGTGAGGATAGCGAGGGGTCTCAGTATGGCGTCGCGACGGTTGCTCCTGGCAAGCTGGTGTTCATTCGCCAGGAACGACCCGAAAACTTCGAAGTCCTTGAAGGACTTGGGCAACGCGCCGAATACGACGGGAAAAATGAAATTTTTGACCTGATCGGGCAAGCCGTCGTGACCCGGTATATTTGCGGCCAGCCTTTTGACACGATCAGTGGTCAGAAAGTCCGTTATAGCCAGAAAACCGACGTGTATGAAGCCTTCGCCGGTACTGAATCCAGCAACCCCGGTGGTCGGGTGCGCTCTGTCGCGCAGCCGCGCTCGAAGACCGACGCCGCGATCGCTGCCTGCAAACAGATCAAAGCGACTTCAGGAAGCGCCGCCGTGCCGACCGGACCCAAAGCCGCGCCCGCCGCAGCCCCCACCCCTGCTCCCAGACGCTGATCAAGATTCGCATGCAATCCACAAATACTGTTAGCTCCACCGACCGTGCCCCCCTGTCGGTTCCCGGCAGCCTGGTCGCGACCGGGCTTCGCAAGTCCTATGGCGGGCGCATGGTGGTGCAAGACGTGTCCTTGTCGGTTGACAGCGGCGAAGTGGTGGGTTTACTCGGCCCCAACGGGGCGGGGAAGACCACCAGCTTCTATATGATCGTGGGGCTGATCGCGGCCGACGCCGGGCGTATCGAGATCGACAATACCTCGATCACGACCATGCCCATCCATAAGCGCGCGCGGCGTGGCCTGTCATATCTGCCCCAGGACGCCTCGGTGTTCAGGCGACTGACCGTTGAGGAAAACATCCGCGCAGTGCTGGAACTGCAAATCGATAACGATGGGCAAAAGTTTCCGCCAAAAAAAATCGAAGAGCAGTTAAACGTACTGCTCGACGAACTGCAAATCGGGCATATCCGACCCAATAGCGCCCTGTCTCTGTCAGGCGGGGAGCGCCGTCGTGTCGAAATTGCACGGGCGCTCGCCACCCGACCGCGCTTCATCTTGCTTGACGAGCCTTTCGCCGGCGTGGATCCCATCGCAGTCATTGAAATCCAGCGTATTGTCCGTTTTCTCAAAAGCAGGGGCATCGGCGTGCTTATCACCGATCACAACGTGCGCGAAACCTTGGGCATTTGTGACCGCGCCTACATTATCAGCGAAGGCAAGGTCCTGACCAGCGGCCAACCTGATGACATCGTTGATGATCCTGCCGTGCGCCGGGTCTATCTGGGCGAACATTTCCGGATGTAAGCGTTTTAGGCGGAACACCCCCTATGTGTAACCAATCGTAAAGTTTTGCTGCGGCGCACAGTAAGAATTCTGAAATAAACATCCTTCCGTGCCCTCTTCGAACTTGATTTCCCTACCCAACTGACTACACTGGGCTTGTACCCACTAAAAAAAGGAGGCGAATACTTTCATTTCCGCGCCCGTGCGCAAATCCTTTTCCTTAACTAGGAGAGCAAAATATGAACCTGAGCATCACCGGTCGCCATCTCGACGTTACCCCCGCAATACGGGAATACATCCATACAAAAATGGCGCGTGTACTGCGACATTTTGACCATGTCATCGACACACAGGTCCTGCTCTCGGTAGAGCCTCTGAAGCACCATGCTGAAATCACACTGCATGTGCGCGGCAAAGACATCCACTGTGAAGCCTCTGCAGACAATCTCTACGCATCGATTGACCTGCTGGTCGACAAAATTGACCGTAAAGTGATTCAACACAAGGATCGCACTCAAGATCATGCGCATGTTGCCGTTAAACGGCAATCGTTCGAAGCAGCCTGACTGCCAGAAAACCCGCCCCTTCGGCGGGTTTTTTCATGATGCCGGCAGTGCAGCGATCTGGTAGATGCCATTTCTTGCACTGCGTCATATAATCTGACCCATGAAACTCTTGTCGCGCATTATGCCTGCCGGCAACATCGTGCTTGATCTGCCCGCCACAAGCAAAAAGCGTGTATTCGAACAAGCCGGCCTTTTATTCGAGAACAATAACGGACTTGAACGCGCTGCCGTTTTCGAGAGCCTGTTCGCGCGGGAACGTCTTGGGTCAACGGGTCTGGGTTCTGGGGTCGCCGTACCCCACGGACGGATCAAAAACCTGAAAAACGCGGCCGCTGCCTTTATCCGCCTGGCCAAACCTGTGCCGTTTGATGCCCCCGATGGTTTGCCCGTCCAGCAGTTGCTAGTTTTGCTTGCCCCCGAAACCGCAACACAGCAACATCTGGATATACTTGCCGAGGTTGCACAATTAATGTCGAATGACGCATTGCGTCAGCGCCTGGCAACAGAAAAAGACCCGGCGATTGTGTACAAGCTGCTGACAACGGGTACTGCCTGAACACCCGTACGTGCTGGTTGGCAGCCCCGCCCACTGAGCCACCTCTACCCACCACCCCGAACATGGAACCACTATGCTGACGGTGCAGGATCTGGTCAATGACACGACCGACGACATCCCGTTTATCTGGGTCGCCGGCAAATCTGCCGCAGATCGGCTGATCCCCGACAACGGCATGGCCGCGGCTGACCTGATCGGCCACCTGAACCTGATTCACCCTTCTCGCATTCAGGTGTTCGGTCGCCAGGAGATGGACTACTACACACGATTTGACGCACGCAAGCGTGCACACCACCTCGATGAATTGCTTGCCGGTGGCGTGCCCGCCATCTTGGTCGCTGACAATCTCCCTCCCTCCGACGACCTGATCGAGAACTGCGACCGCAATCATGTTCCGCTACTGACCACGACTGTGGCGGCTGCCGAACTGATAGACCTGTTGCGCATTTACCTGAGCCGGCGGCTTGCGCCTACCACCACCGTGCATGGTGTGTTCATGGATGTGTTGGGGCTGGGTGTGCTGATCACCGGCGAGTCCGGTCTGGGCAAAAGCGAACTGGCGCTTGAACTGATTTCCAGGGGACATGGCCTGGTGGCGGACGACGCAGTCGAACTATCGCGCACATCGCCACACGTCATTGATGGCCACTGCCCGGCGTTATTGCAGAACATGCTCGAAGTCCGGGGTCTGGGTTTACTCAATATCCGCACAATCTTTGGCGAAACCTCTGTGCGGCGCAAGATGAAACTCAAGTTGGTGGTGCATCTGGTGCGCGCAACCGCTCAGGACAAGTTTGAGCGCCTGCCGCTGCAGGACATGACCCAGGACATGCTGGGCTGCCCGATTCGCAAAGTCATGCTGCAAGTGGCTGCCGGACGCAACCTGGCGGTTCTGGTTGAAGCGGCCGTGCGTAATACCATCCTCAAACTTCGCGGCATCGACACCCTGAACGAATTCATGGAACTTCAGGCCCACGCCATTTCACAGGGCGGCACCTGAAATGAGCCATACCAGTGTTGTCCTCATCACAGGCATCTCAGGCTCGGGCAAATCCGTCGCGTTGCGCATGCTCGAAGACGCAGGCTATACCTGCGTGGACAACCTTCCGGTCCGTTTTCTCCATGACTTCATCGGTTCCATGCGCAACGGTCTCATCAAGAGAGTGGCCGTCGCCATCGATGTGCGCTCGCCAGGCGAACTCGACGAACTCCCGGGTGTCATCAAGGCCCTGCGGGCGATGGGCACGCCACTGCGCGTGGTATTTCTGGATGCAGACGACGAAACCCTGATCCACCGGTATTCTGAGTCGCGTCGGCGTCACCCGTTGTCTGAACGGATGTCGGCCAGCGGCGCCACGCCGTCGCTGCATCAGTGCATTGTGCGCGAGCGCGAAATGCTCGATCCGCTCAGGAACCAGGAGCATGTCATCGACACGTCCGGCCTGACACCTGGACAGCTGCGTGCCTGGATCCGGGATCTTGTGCAGGCTGACCGCAGCCCGCTCCTGCTGACCTTCGAATCATTTACCTATAAAAAAGGGGTGCCTCGTGATGCCGATCTGGTGTTCGACGTGCGTTGCCTGCCCAACCCGCACTACGATGCCGCGCTCAGGCCATTGACGGGTCGCGACGAACCCGTAGCACTTTGGCTCGAAAACTATCCGGATGTCGCCATGATGGTCGACGACATTGAACTCTTTATCCGGAAATGGCTACCTCGCTACACCGATGACACGCGCAGCTACCTGACCGTGGCAATCGGATGCACAGGCGGCAAGCACCGATCCGTTTATGTGGTCGAGTCGCTCGCGCGCCGTTTTGCCGATCACCAGCAACTGCTGGTCAGGCATCGCAATCAGCCTGCGGACGAATAATTGTGCGAGCCAATATGCGCACCTTGAGGCTGCTCGGGGCCTGCATATTACTGGTGATCCTGGCTGCCTGTTCCACCGGCAAAGGGCGAGGCGGGTATTACAAAGATGATGGCCCAGAGGCCAACCCGCCCACCAATCTTGACAGTGTGCCCGACGCCGTGCCAAAAATCGAGCCTCTGGCAAGCGGTGCCAACAAGCCGTACACGGTATTTGGACGACAGTACGTACCCGACGTGAGTGGTGGGCCCTACAAAGTCCAGGGACGCGCCTCCTGGTACGGCAGGAAATTCCACGGGGCCTCGACCTCGAACGGCGAGCGCTACAACATGTACACCATGACTGCAGCCCACACGACGCTGCCTATTCCAAGTTATGTACGCGTCACGCGCGTAACAACCGGCAAGTCGGTGGTGCTGCGCATCAATGATCGCGGGCCGTTTCACAGCGACCGCGTGATCGACCTGTCGTATGTCGCGGCCTATAAACTTGGCATGCTAGGACCAGGCAGCACGGATGTGGTGGTCGAGCGCATCATGCCCGACGAGATCCGTAACTGGGCAAATCAACCCGCACCCGCGCGCGCGGTCGAGGCGATTCCCGTGACGCCCGCCGCAGCACCGGCAATGATGCCCGCAGCGCTCGCTGTACCGGGGGCTGTCGCTGCGCGTGCGGTCACGTCAGCACCCTCATCCACCCAGGCGAGCGCCCGCAGCACCCCGTCAAACGGCACACCCGTGCCGGCCGGCGCGATGTTCCTGCAACTTGGTGCGTTTTCTGACCCGGCCAAGGCGCAAGCACTGGCCACCCGAGTCACCGAACAACTCACGGCGGTGCCGGGCACAGCCGTGCAGGTTGACGTGAGCGCGAGCAACCTGCACCGAGTCAGAATCGGCCCTTTTGCCGGTCGGGAGGCCGCACTCGATGCCCTGGCGTCAGTCCAGTCAGCCACTGGCATGACGCCCAGCCTGTCGCTGCCTTAGCCTTAGCCTTAGCCTTAGCCGTAGCCGTAGCCTTAGCCTTAGCCTTAGCCTTAGCCTTAGCCTTAGCACTTAGCCTTAGCACTTAGCACTTAGCACTTAGCCATAGCCTCGGGTATCCACCCGGCGCGGGACGCTGAAACCTGAAACCCTCAGGGCTTGCGGGTCAGCGCGCGTGCGTAAAGCGTGTCGCGGGACAGCCCGGTTGCCTTGGCGGCAATGCGGGCCACATCTCGCACCGACATCGTTTCAAGCATGGCGTCCATCCACGCGTCAATCGTCGCGGCACCCTCGATCATGCGTTCCTCATCCGGCACCTCAGCCGGAGCATGCAAGACAACGACGTACTCACCTTGTTCACGATGGCTGTCCGCCTGCAGCCAGGCGGGCGCCTGGGCAAGCGTCAGTGTTGCGATTTCCTCAAACCGTTTCGTCAGTTCGCGCGCCAGCGACACGCGCCGCGTGGGGCCGGCGACCGCCAGCAAGTCCGTCAGGCTGGCCTGAATGCGATGCGGTGCCTCGTAGAACACCATTGCCGCGGGCAGGACGCTCCAGTGGCGCATCCAGCGCTGCCTGGCCGCTGACTTGGTTGGCGCGAACCCTGCAAAGACAAAGCCAGGGTTGGCGTCCGTGGTGACCCCGGTGGCCATCAAGGCCGCGACGACCGCACTCGGACCAGGGAACGGTACAACCAGCAGACCCGCCTCATGCACAGCCTGTACGATCCGCCCACCCGGATCACTCACCCCAGGGGCTCCTGCGTCGGAAACCAGTGCCACGCGCTGGCCCGCCCGCAACCGTTCAATGATTGCCGTTGCAGCGGCCGCCTCGTTGTGACGATGCGCCGACATCATGGGTGTCGTGACGCCCCAGGCGTCGAGCAGGGTACGGGTTGCCCGTGTATCCTCGGCCGCGATCACGTCGGCGCGGGCCAGAGCCTGCATCCCACGCAAAGTCAGGTCACCCAGATTGCCAATCGGCGTGGCCACGACATATAAGGCACCGACTGGCCAGTTCTGCCCCTCGACCCGTTGCCCCAGGCGCTGCCAGGCGCCCGGGAGCTCCGGGGATGGCATATCTTCGGATGGAGCATGTTGCGTCATGTGGCGTCAGGGATAGCGGCGATTGTGGCAGTGTAGTCGGCATCGACGACCACGTCACCGAAACAGACCGCCAACACCATGTACGACGATGACGACGATCAGGCTCGCGACCAGAATCGCTGCAGCGCTGAACACCCTGAGCCGGGAACGTTCGTCCAAGCCAGGCAATCGCAGCGCCGCGCCGTGCGCGCCAGGACACGCAAACAAGGCTGCCGTGCGCAACAAGCCGTGAAGGCGTCAGCCCGCGAGGCCACCTTGATGCGCCGGTCAGCCAGACAGCGGGTCGGAGATGCCCATGAACAACAGGCACTGGTGCTCCTGCAGGCGGGCGGTTGCGTGATTCTGGCACGGCAATTGCAGTGCGTCGCGGGGGAAATCGACCTAGTGGTGCGCGATGCAGACACTCTGGTTTTCGTGGAAGTCCGCGCGCGCGCCTCGAGCCGGTTCGGCGGTGCAGCGGCCAGCGTCGGCCCGGGCAAGCAGCGCCGCCTGATCCTGGCTGCGCGCTGGTGCCTGGCGAGCCTCACGCACCGGTATTTCGGTGGGATCGCACCCCCATGCAGATTCGATGTGGTCGCCTTCGAACCGAGTGGCGTGCGGTGGTATCGGGACGCCATGCGCCCGGTCCAAGATAAATGAGATAATCCAGCCTTCTGAACCCTGCCTGTCGCCATGGACCTCACCGCTAAACTCCACGCCCATTTCGAGGACAACATTGCCGCCACCCGGCTGAGCATGCAAACCTTGTCCGAGCCTCTGGTGCAGGCGATCGACCTGTGCTTTGGCACGGTCACGAATAACGCCAAGATCCTGGCCTGCGGCAATGGCGGGTCGGCTGCCGATGCCCAGCACTTCATCGCTGAACTGGTCGGCCGTTTTGAACGTGATCGCGTGCCGCTGGCAGGTGTTGCGCTCAACACCGACACATCGATCATGACTGCTGTTGGCAACGACTATGGTTTTGATCAGATTTTTTCCCGCCAGGTCAGCGCCTTTGGCCAACCCGGGGACGTGCTGGTTGCACTGTCCACCAGCGGAAACTCCCTGAACGTACAACGAGCGATCGAAGCGGCACACGACCGGGAAATGCACATCATTGCGCTGACCGGCAAAGGCGGCGGCGCCATCGGCGACATGCTCGCGCCAGGCGATATACACCTGTGCGTACCGCATGACCGAACCATGCGCATCCAGGAGGTACACATCTTGCTGCTGCATATGCTCTGCGATGGCATTGACACGCTCTTACTCGGAGATGGCGCATGACACTGCCCGTTCAATTCGTACGCCCGCTGCTTCTGGTGATCGCGCTTGCCGCGACCCTCACCCCCTTGCAAGGCTGCATACCACTCATGATCGGGGGGGCTGCCGCCACCACCGCCTCGGTCGTGACCGATCGGCGCAGCGTCTCCGAACAGGTCTCGGATCAGGCCATCGAAATGGAGCTCACCAGCCAGTTACGCAATCAGTTCGGCGACACCGCGCGGATCAGCGCTGATGCATACTTGGGCGTGGTACTGCTCACTGGCGACGCGTTTAGCGACAAGGTCCGCACGCAAGCCGGCGAAATTGCCAGCAAAGTCAAAAACGTGAAATCCGTCTCCAACCAGATCCACGTCGGGCCAATTTCGTCCTTTGGCGACGTCGCAAGCGACACCTGGCTGACCTCCAAGGTCAAGGCAACACTTGCCACCACCAATGAGGTGCCGTCGCGAGCCATCTCGGTGACATCACACCTCGGTGTGGTGTACCTGATGGGGATGGTCACCCAGCGCGAGGGCGACCTGGCTGCTGCAGCCACCTCGACCATCAGCGGTGTTTCACGGGTCGAGAAATTATTTAAAATCATCTCGGTCGCCGAAGCGCGCCGACTGGACAACTTTAACCAAACCTCCGGCAAACCCGCCCCGATTGGTGAAGGCGCAACAGGCGAGTCCCCTGCTGCGGCATCCCCCGGTGGCACAGCTAACCAGGGTGCACCGGCCGGGGGGGCCGTTGAACTGATGCCGGTCAAATAAAAAACGGCTCGGGCTATTGGCAGTGGTAATGCTGAGCGCTGCCGGGTGGCTGCTCGCGACCCCGCCAGGACAGGCACCCGACGTGACGTTCTCAACCCTTTCCGGCAAGCAACTCACTATGAGCACCAGGCACCAAACCTTCCTTCCAACCACTCACGCCCGTCTATCGCCACCATGACAAGCCAGCCTCCCTCAGCACCCATGTCCACCGACATCGTCGCCAAAGTATTGTCCGAGAGCCTGCCGTACATCAAACGGTTTCACGGAAAGACGATCGTGATCAAATACGGCGGAAACGCCATGACTGAAGAAGTCCTGCAACGCAGTTTTGCGCATGATGTCGTTCTGCTCAAACTAATCGGCCTCAATCCCATCGTCGTGCACGGTGGAGGCCCCCAGATCGACGAGGCGCTGCGGCGCGTCGGTAAACAGGGTACCTTCATCCAGGGCATGCGCGTCACCGACGCCGACACCATGGAAGTCGTTGAATGGGTGCTTGGCGGCCAAGTCCAGCAAGACATCGTCCTGATGATCAACGAGGCCGGTGGCAAGGCGGTCGGCCTGACGGGCAAGGACGGTTCCATGATCGAGGCCGTCAAAAAACTCATGCCCAACAAGGACGACCCGACCCGCCCACTTGATATCGGCTTCGTGGGCGATATCAAAAGCATCGACCCGTCCGTCGTCAAGGCTCTGCAAGACGATCAGTTTATCCCGGTGATCTCGCCCATTGGCTATGGTGAAGACGGTCTGGCTTACAACATCAACGCCGATGTCGTTGCCGGCAAGATGGCTGAAGTGCTGGGTGCCGAAAAGCTATTGATGATGACCAACACACCCGGTGTACTGGACAAAGACGGCAAGCTGTTACGCCACCTGTCAGCCAAGACGATCGACGCACTGTTCGCCGATGGCACGATCTCGGGTGGCATGCTGCCCAAGATCTCGTCGGCACTCGATGCGGCCCGCAATGGTGTCAAATCGGTTCACGTCGTGGACGGACGCGTGCCTCACTGCCTGCTGCTTGAAATCCTGACCGACCGTGGCGTCGGCACCATGATTTCATCCCATTGATCAAGCCAGGCTTCTATGCAGCGCATGCATAAGCTGCGGCATCCGCCGGTGCGCATGCGGCGCGCGCGTGTGCACGGTGTCCCGCCAGGCCAGGCGACGAGCTCGGTCGCCCAGCCGCCCGTATGGCTGTTTGACCTGGACAATACGCTGCACGATTGTTCCTACAAGATTTTTCCGGAAATCAACCTCGGCATGACCGAGGCGGTCATGGAAAGCCTGAACGTGGACCTAGAAACAGCCAATGTCCTGCGCGCCAAGTACTGGCGTCGCTATGGAGCCACCATGATCGGCATGGTTCGCCATCACGGCATTGATGCGCATGCCTTCCTTGAACGCAGCCATTCCTTTGACGTCCGGCCCCTGATCAAGGCCGAACGCGGCCTGGCCGCCAAGCTGCGGCAATTGCCTGGGCGCAAGATCCTGGTGACCAACGCGCCCTTGCACTATGCGCGCGCCGTACTCAAGCACCTGCGCATTCTGCGCTGTTTTGACGGCATCTGGGCAATCGAACAGATGCTTGTTCACGGTCATTACCGGCCCAAGCCGTCCGTGGCACTGATGCGGCACATCCTGGCGCAGGAAGGCATCCCCGCCCGGCGCGCGGTACTTGTTGAAGATACGCTGGAAAATCTCCGCGGGGCCCGCCACGCCGGTCTGCGCACCGTGCATGTCTTTCATCCCGGCACGCCTTTTGCCCATGGCAACCGTGGGCGCCCGGATTTTGTCGACCTGCGGGTAAACTCAGTCGGGCAGTTACTCGTGCAACGGCGCCCCGTACGCAATACTTGAACGCAACACTTTTTCACTACTCCCCAGGGGCTTGGTCACTATGTCGGGCAAAACAGGCGAACGCAAACACCAGATCCTGGAAATGCTGGCCGAAATGCTTGAACAGCCACGTGCCGCGCGCATCACCACCGCAGCGCTGGCTGCGCGGATGCAGTTATCCGAAGCGGCACTTTACCGACACTTCGCCAGCAAGGCGCAGATGTTCGAGGGTCTGTTCGAATTTATCGAAGCCACGATTTTTACGCTGATTAATCAGATTGTGGCCAACGAACCGGATGGTGTCGAACAAGCCCGTAAAATCAGTGCCATGCTGCTGACTTTTGCACAGCGCAATCCCGGGATGACGCGCGTACTGACCGGCGATGCACTGGTCACGGAAGATGCCCGCCTGCAGGCACGCGCCAGCCATATCACCGACCGGATTGACGCATCGCTGCGACAATCCTTGAGATCAGCAGTCAGCGCCGGGACGCTGGCAATTGACACAGACGTGTCGGCCATGGCTGGCTTGCTGACACAATTTGTCTCGGGTAGCTGGCTCAGGTTTTCCCAAAGCAGTTGGCAGTTTCTGCCAACGACACACATGGATGCCCAGCTTAAGCTGATTCTGGGTTAGTCGCGGTTCGCGCACACCATGCAGGCTGGATCACGCTTCACACGCACACTATGCCAGTGCATATCCAGTGCATCGAGAATCAGCAATTTCCCCTTAAGGGACTGCCCGATTCCTGCGATCACTTTGATGGCTTCGGCAGCCTGCATACTTCCTATGATCCCGACCAGCGGAGAAAACACGCCTGTGGAAGCGCAATTCAGGGCCTCAATGTCCTCCGATTCTGGGAAAAGACAGTGATAACACGGTGCCGTTGGGTCGCGGACATCAAAGACACTGATCTGCCCGTCAAACCGGATCGCGGCACCTGAAACAAGAGGCTTGCGATGCGCCACGCAGGCGCGGTTGATCGCATGCCGGGTAGAAAAATTGTCGGTGCAATCGACCACCAGGTCAACACCGGCAATCTCCTCCATCAATGTGTGCGGACTCATGCGACAGGTCCGTGTCTCGATCACAATGTCGGGATTCAGCCCAAGCATGGTCTCTCGGGCGGACTGAGCCTTATTTTGCCCAATACGCCCTGTTGCATGCACAATCTGGCGCTGGAGATTGCTGAGTTCAACGACGTCGTGATCAGCGATGATCAGGTGACCAACCCCAGCCGACGCCAGGTACATGGCAACCGGCGACCCCAGGCCACCCGCCCCCACCACCAGCACGCGCGCGGCCAGCAATTTTTCCTGGCCCTCTATTCCCAGATCGTCCAGCAGGATATGCCGGGCGTAGCGCAGCAACTGGGCATCGTTCATTTCTTGACAGCGTCGCCCCCGGCGGGCGCTGCTGGGGTCGCGGGTGCGGCGGGTGCCACAGGTGGCACGGCCGTCGGTGCCGCCACGGGCTTGGCCGACTTGGCGGGCTTGGCAGGCGCGACGTCCGCTTTGAGATCAGTCTTGGCGCTCGCTTCGGTACCGGTGTTTGCGCGCGCCGTGCGGGGCACAGCCTTGCTGACCGGCTTGCCGTCCAGGAAATTGATCGCCTGCTGAAGCTGGAAGTCTTCGGGCGAACCAAACGTGAATACCTTGGAAGTATCAGCCAGTTCCGGTTCATCGGCGGCAGCCTTAGCAGCCCCTTCAGTTTTTGCCTCGTTGTTCTCGAGATGGCGTTGCAAGTCAGCCTCGCGTGGCACACGGAACAGGTCGCCCTCGGCCGTATCGGCTACAACCGTATCGGGCTCGATGCCCTTGGCCTGGATGGAGCGACCGCTAGGCGTGAAATAGCGCGAGGTCGTGAGCTTGATCGCAGTGTTCTCGGAAATTGGCAGAATCACCTGGACCGAGCCCTTGCCGAAGGTTCGGTTGCCCATGATGATCGCGCGCTTGTGGTCCTGAAGGGCGCCTGCCACGATTTCAGAGGCGGACGCCGATCCGACGTTGACCAGCACGACCATCGGCACGGTCTTGACCCAGTCTGGCACGCCAGACAGATAATCAGACTCTCCACGCGCGTAATCGATCGGATTGGCGAGGTACTTGTGCTTGGAGTCGGGTGCGCGGCCATCGGTAGACACCACCAGCGCGTCGGGCTTGAGGAAGGCTGCTGACACGCCAATTGCGCTATTGAGCAGGCCGCCCGGGTCATTGCGCAAGTCCAGGATCAGGGCACGCGGCGGTGTTTTCGCGCCGAGTTCCTTGAGGTGACGGACAAGATCTGTACCCGTTTTTTCCTGGAATTGGGCGATACGGACATAGCCAATGCCATTTTCAAGCATTTTGCTACGCACGCTACGCACTTTGATCGTGTCGCGAACCAGCTTGATCACCACGGGCTGAGTCTGACCCTGACGCGAAATGGTCAGCGTGATGGGTGTCTTGACCGGGCCGCGCATCAATTTGACCGCTTCGCTCAGTGTCATACCCTTGGTGGACGTGTCATCAATCTTGATGATCAGGTCGCCCGCCCGCACACCGGCACGCGCGGCGGGCGTATCTTCGATCGGCGAAATGACTTTCACCACGCCGTCTTCAGTTCCAACCTCGATGCCCAGACCGCCAAACTCGCCCTGCGTGGCAGTCTGCATTTCCTTGAAGGCATCGGCATCCAGATAGGCTGAATGCGGGTCAAGATCAGAAAGCATGCCGGCGATCGCGCCGTCGATCAGCTTTTTGTCCCCGACGGTTTCGACATAGTTGTTCTTGATGGCTGAGAACACATTCGAGAACTGACGCAGTTCGTCGAGTGGAAGCGGTGTGCCGCGCTGCGCGATGGCAGTAATGCCCAAGCTGAGCAATACGCCCGCTACGATGCCTACCGACACCAGGCCAAGACCACGAAATTTGTTAGTGCTAGTGCTCATGCACGTTCCCGAGTTGGATACCGATCAATACGCGGAAAATCAGGACAAACAAACCCTAGCGCCTGAGGAAAGGCGCGGGATCGACTGCGACACCGCGATGCCGAATCTCGAAGTATAGGGCGGAATCCACCTGCCCACCTGTATTACCCGCCTGCGCAACAGTGTCTCCGGCCTTGACGGAATCGCCTACTTGCTTGAGCAAACTCTGGTTATAGGCGTAGACACTCAGGTACTGCTGCCCATGGTCGACGATGATCAGGTTGCCAAAGCCCCGTAACCAGTTGGCATAGACAATCGTTCCGGGCGCGACTGCCTGCACGGTCGCCCCCTCGTCGGCACGCACCAGCACCCCTCTCCAGACCCCACCCTCAGGGCGGTCCGTGCCAAACCGGGCCATCACGTCGCCACGCACAGGCCAGCGCAAGCCTGGCTTGAGCCCGGCGCCTGCCTCGGGCGCAGACACCGCGCTGCTGGTGGCGTGGGCCTGCTTGTCGGCAGTCTCGGCCGCTCGGGTCTCGCGTGCGGCGTCCGCTGCGGCCTGGCGGGCCAGCGCAGCCTCACGGCTGGCCTGCTGGGCAGCGCGGTCAGCCTGTTCTTTCTGGGCCGCTTCAGCCTGTTTGGCGGCAGACGCGGCGGCGCGCGCAGTCTCGGCAGCCCGGCGCGCCTCGTCGGCACGGCGCGCTTCTTCGGCACGACGGGCTTCGGCTGCGAGGCGGGCCTGCTCCGCGCGGCGGGCGTCCTCGGCACGGCGCGCGGCATCGGCGGCCTTGCGGGCGGCCTCGATTTGCGTCGCGAGGTCATTGACCAGATCCCCAAGGCGTTTTTCATCCCTCCCCAGGCGTGTCGCCTCGACGCGCTGAGCCTGAATTTGCCCCTCCAGGCGTGCCAGCACGGTGGCGCGCTCTCTTTTCTGGGCCTCAAGCAGCTTTTTTTGTTCCGCCGTTTCGCGCACCAGCCGTGCAATATCGCGCTGACGGGCGTCAGCCCGCGTCTCGAGCTCTGCCATGCGCTCGATTTCGGCATTCAGGGCGGTCACGGCCTGGGCGCGCGCCCTTGACACGTAATCCAGGTAAGCGAGGTTGCGCCCCAGCTCCTGGGGGTCTCCACCGGACAACAGCGCGGTCCAGGGAGAAAGGCCACTGGTGTACTGCTTGCGCAGCTGGGCGGCCAGTTCGGCTCGACGGGTCGCAAGCACTCCCTGCTGCTGTCGAATCTGCAGGTGCAGCGCGTCAAGTTCAGCCTGCGCCACGTTGAGCTGGGCAGTGAACTCGGCGAGACGGCGATTCGAGACCGAGATTGCTGTTTCTGAGGTCTTGAGCGCGTCTGCCGCCTCTTTGCGGGCCGACTCGCGCACATCGATCTCTTGTTGCAATACACGAATGCGTTCGCGCAAGGCGGTCTGTTCACGCTCAGCCTGGGACTGACGCACCGTCATATCGTCTGTCTTGGCCAGCAGGTCGCCACTCAGTGTCAGGCTACTGATCACCCCGGACAACCACCACGCAACCAGCCGCATTCGCATCACTCTTTCTTGGCTTTGCCCTGTGCCGCCACGGCAGCCATTGCGGCTTCAATCTCGGCTGCATCGCCCAGGTAGTAATGCCGGATCGGACGCAGGTCGTCGTCTAGCTCATAGACCAGAGGCTGGCCCGTTGGGATATTCAAATTGACAATATCTTCATCAGACACGTTGTCCAGGTGCTTGATCAAGGCACGCAGGCTGTTGCCGTGCGCAGCGATCAGCACCCGACGCCCGGCACGCATGGCCGGAGCGATGGTGTCATTCCAGAAAGGCAGCACCCGCGCAACCGTATCCTTCAGGCATTCGGTCGCTGGCAACTGCTCTGGCGTCAATTTGGCGTAGCGCGGGTCAAAGCGCGGATGGCGCGGGTCGTCGAAATCAAGCGGATTTGGCGCAATCGCATAGGCACGGCGCCAGATCAATACCTGCTCGTCGCCGTACTTGGCGGCGGTTTCGGCCTTGTTCAGGCCTTGCAGGGCCCCATAATGCCGCTCATTCAGGCGCCAGTTGTTATGCACAGGTATGTACATCGTTTCCATGGCATCCAGGGCAATCCAGAGGGTGCGGATGGCGCGGGTCAGGACCGAGGTGCAGGCCAGGTCGAATACAAAGCCTTTTTCCTTGAGCAATTCACCCGCGCGACGGGCTTGTTCGCGGCCCGTCTCGGTCAGATCAACGTCTGTCCAGCCGGTAAAACGGTTTTCGAGGTTCCACTGGCTTTCGCCGTGACGCATGAGGACAAGTTTGTGCATGTCTGACACCGGTTAAAGTGATGAATAAACCATCATTTTATAATTGTCTTCTCAATAACCCCTAAGTGGGGTGTAACCGGCCTCTTGGACACACCGTGGATTTCCTACTAAATCAAAATAATCTCCTGCTGATTGCCGTGGCAATCGGGTCGGCAATCATGCTGGCCTGGCCCATGATCCAGCGCAGCCGGTCAGGCGGCGCCGTGTCCACCACCGAAGCTGTGCAACTGATGAACCAGAAGCACGCCGTCCTGATAGACATTCGCCCGGCCAGTGCTTTTGCAGCCGGACACATCCCCCAGTCCCGCAATATCCCGCTTGAGGAAATCAACCAGAAAACGGCAACCTTGCCCAAGAACAAGCCACTGATCCTGGTTTGCGACCAGGGTCGCTCGGCGATAGGCGCGGCGACCCGCCTGCGCGCACAAGGCGTGGCCGAGGTCGTGACACTTGAGGGTGGCCTGCGCGCCTGGTCTGCGGCCGGTTTGCCCGTCACGGCTGGCAAGTAAAACCTTGAAACCGCTCAGCGAAAGAAAAGGAACCTGAAAAATGAATAACGTCGTGATGTACACCACTGGCTATTGCCCCTACTGCTCGCGCGCCGAGATGCTGCTCAAGCAACGCGGTGTGGCCGAAATCGAGAAAATTCGCATTGATGTCGATACCGATCAGCGCGCAATCATGATGCAACGCACGGGACGCCGCACAGTGCCTCAAATTTATATCGGCGACACGTACGTTGGCGGCTTTGACGACCTGGCGGCACTTGACCGCGAGGGCAAACTCCTGCCGATGCTGGGTTGACCTGTCGACCCGGCGCTTGCGCACGACGCGACGGCGCGCGGTATTCTTTTAATCATTGACCTGATCGAATCCGATCCCATTTACCGGAAATATCCATGTCTGACCAAACACCCCAAACGGCCCAAAACGAAAACAACGCCCTGTTCAACATGCAACGCGTCTACCTCAAGGACATGTCGCTTGAGATGCCTCACGCCCCACACATATTCCTTGAACAGGAAGGCCCCAAGGTCGACGTCAGCATCAACGTCGGTGGGCAGGCATTGGCCGAAACCGTTTATGAATCAACCATCACCGCCACGGTCACGACACGCATCAATGACAAAGTGGTGTACCTGGTCGAAGCCACGCAAGGCGGCATCTTTGAAATCGCCAACATCCCGGCCGAACAACTCGACGCACTGATGGGCATCGTCTGCCCCACCATGCTTTACCCATATCTGCGCGCCAATATCGCCGACCTGATCACCCGCACATCCCTGCCCGCGCTGCACCTGGCAGAGGTCAATTTCCAGGCACTCTTTGAGCAGCGCCTGGCCGATGCCGCGCAGCAAGCCCCAGCGCAGCCCGCCGCCGAGGAATCAGGCCTGATCCTGCCCCCCGGCATGATGCGCCAGTAACGGACTGCTTGCATCGCCAGCCCCCCGTGTCTAGCGCCCCCGATACTGGCCTGCACGTCGCAGTACTGGGCGCAGGCGCCTGGGGAACGGCGCTTGCCAGCGCTGCCTGCGCGCACGCCAGCACGATGCTCTGGGCGCGCGACCCGGTGCTCGCCGAGCGCCTGAGGACTGAACACGTCAACACCCGCTACCTGCCGGGTGTGCCCCTGCCTGACGCGCTGCGCTTCACGGCAAGTCTGCCCCAGGCCATTGAGCATGTCACGGCCGGATCCGTTCCGGGCCTGATCATTCTTGGGGTGCCCATCGCCGGGTTGCGCCGGGCTTGCCAGGACGTTGCGACCCAGTTGACCCGCATCGGACGCCCTGCAGCAGGTTTGGTCTGGACCTGCAAGGGCATGGAAGCCGACACCGGCCTGCTGCCAAGCGAGATCGCACACCAAGCACTCGGCGACCACAGCGGCCTGGCTACAGGCGTGCTGTCGGGTCCCTCCTTCGCAAAAGAAGTTGCTTGCGGCCTGCCCGTCGCGCTCACCGTCGCCAGCCAGGACGAAGCCTTGCGGATCGCCACCATCCAGGCTCTGCACGGAGGTGCCATGCGTGTTTACGCCAGTACCGACGTCGTGGGCGTAGAGGTCGGCGGCGCACTCAAAAACATCATTGCCACTGCATGTGGCATCGCCGACGGTCTCGAACTGGGCACCAATGCGCGCGCCGCCCTGATAACACGAGGGCTGGCTGAAATGAGCCGGTTTGGCGAAGCGCTGGGTGCCATGCCCGCGACGTTTTCAGGCCTGACCGGACTGGGCGACCTGGTATTAACCGCCACCGGTGAGCTGTCGCGCAATCGTCAGGTCGGTGTTGAAATCGGCCGTGGCCGTTCCTTGCCGGCTATCCTGGCGGGCGGGCTGACAGCCGAAGGCGCGCGTTGCGCCAGGGCCGTCCTCAAACGCGCGCAGGCGCTCGGGGTCGACCTTCCCATCACGCAAGCCGTGTGCGAAGTGCTCTACGGCGGCGTTGCCCCGAAAGATGCCGTGACCAGGCTACTGGCACGGGTCGCCACCACCGAATAGAGACACACAACTTGTTACCCATGCAACCCTTTCACACCCTCAACAGACTGACAGCTTGCAGACCACTGCGCGACGCCGCAGCGCTGTGCCTGGCGCTTGGTCTGTTTGCATCGCCGGCACAGGCAGCGTGGCCCGAAGACCGGCCGATCCACCTGGTCGTGCCATTCCCGGCGGGGTCCTCACCTGACCTACTCGCGCGCACTCTGGTCGAACCGCTGTCCAAAGCGCTGAGGCAAACCATCGTGGTCGATAACAAAGCAGGGGCAGGT
>CAIJKV010000254.1 GCA_903821335.1 uncultured beta proteobacterium | reverse complement strand
CCCGGCGAGCGCTGTGCCTCGACCTCGAATCGTAACTTCGAGGGTCGTCAGGGGCAGGGCGGTCGCACGCATCTGGTCAGCCCGGCGATGGCGGCGGCTGCCGCGATTGCTGGCCATTTTGTTGACGTACGCAACTTCCGGTAAGAGCCATGGACGCATTCACCACACATACGGGCATTGTGGCCCCCCTTGATCGCGAAAACGTCGACACCGACCTGATCATTCCCAAGCAGTTCCTGAAATCGATCAAGCGCTCGGGCTTTGGCCCGAACCTGTTCGATGAATTGCGTTATCTGGATCACGGCGAACCGGGTATGGACAACTCCACGCGCCCGCTTAACCCTGATTTCATCCTGAATCACTCACGTTATCAGGGGGCGTCGATACTGTTGGGCCGCAAGAATTTCGGTTGCGGGTCCAGTCGCGAGCATGCCCCGTGGGCCCTGGCGCAGTACGGCTTTCGTGCCGTGATCGCGCCGTCCTTTGCGGACATTTTCTTTAACAACAGTTTCAAGACCGGGTTCTTGCCGATCGTGCTGTCTGAGTTGCAGATTGCCCGTTTGTTCGACGAGGTGCGCGGGTTTGTTGGTTATGCGCTCACCATTGATCTCGACAAACAGGTTGTGGTCGCGCCTGACGGTCGTGCCATGGAATTCGACATCGATGCCCATCGTAAATACTGCCTGCTCAATGGCCTGGACGAAATTGGACTGACCTTGCGTCATGCCGACGAGATCCGCGCGTTCGAGGCCGAGCGGTTGGCGCGTCATCCCTGGCTGGATGTTCGTCCGATCTCGACGCTGTAATACGCACTCGGGGCCGGCATGCCGGCCCCATTCGTTTTAAGGCACCACCTGTTTCTGGATGAGTGAATCATGACGCAAAAAATCGCAGTACTTCCCGGTGATGGCATCGGCGCTGAAATCGTCGAGCAGGCTGTGCGCGTGCTGCGCGCGCTGGGCCTGCCGCTCGAGATCAACGAAGCACCCGTGGGTGGCACCGCCTATGACCTGCATGGTCATCCCTTGCCACCGGCTACGCTTAAGCTGGCACAAGAGTCCAACGCCATCCTGTTCGGCGCCGTGGGCGACTGGAAATACGACAAACTGCCTCGTGAACACCGTCCAGAACAGGCCATCCTGGGTCTGCGCAAGGCGCTGGGTCTGTTTGCCAACCTGCGTCCCGCGATGCTCTATCCCGAACTGGCCAACGCTTCATCGCTCAAGCCTGAAATTGTGTCTGGCCTGGACATTCTGATTTTGCGCGAGCTGACCGGTGACATTTATTTTGGCACGCCGCGCGGCGTGCGCGAGGCGCCAGACGGTCCGTTCAAGGGTCAGCGCGAAGGCTTTGACACCATGCGCTATGCCGAGCCTGAAATCCGTCGTATCGCCCATATCGGTTTTCAGGCCGCGCAAAAACGCAGTCGTAAACTGTGCAGCGTCGACAAGGCCAACGTGCTGGAAACTTCACAGTTGTGGCGCGATGTCGTGATCGAGGTGGCCCAGGAATATCCTGATGTGGCCCTGTCCCACATGTATGTGGATAACGCTGCCATGCAGCTGGTGCGTGCGCCCCGTGAATTTGACGTGATCGTGACCGGCAACCTGTTTGGCGACATTTTGTCCGACGAAGCCGCCATGCTGACGGGTTCGATCGGCATGCTGCCTTCGGCATCCCTCAATGCGTCGGGTCAGGGGCTGTACGAACCCAGCCATGGTTCGGCGCCGGACATCGCCGGCAAAGGGATCGCCAACCCGTTGGCGACGATCCTGTCGGTTGCCATGATGTTGCGCTATTCGCTGAATGAAGCCGCCCAGGCTGACCGGATCGAGCAGGCAGTGCGCAAAGTGCTGGCCCAGGGGCTGCGTACCGCGGATATCTATGAAGCGGGCACCACCAAGGTCGGCACCGCCGCCATGGGTGATGCAGTGCTCAACGCGCTAAACTAGAACCTTGGTCGCCAGGATGGACGGACTTGCAAGGGTGCGTGCCTGGACGTGTGAACTGCAACGTTCGCATGAGTAAATGTTTTTTTGATTTCGGTGAATGGATATGAAGCAATCTGTCGGCTTGGTAGGCTGGCGTGGCATGGTGGGCTCGGTCCTCATGCAGCGCATGCGCGATGAAAATGATTTCGCGCTGATCGATCCTGTGTTCTTCTCAACCAGCAACGCTGGTGGCAAAGGGCCTGACTGGGCGGGCGCCACGGCGTTGCAAAACGCCTTTGATATCGAGGTGCTTAAAAAGCTGCCCATTATTGTGACGGCACAGGGCGGCGACTATACCTCCGAAGTCTATCCAGCACTGCGCGCAGCAGGCTGGACAGGCATGTGGATCGATGCCGCAAGCACGTTGCGCATGAAAGACGATGCCATCATCGTGCTTGACCCAGTGAACCGTCCCGTCATCGACGCCGCGCTCAAGCGTGGGGTGCGTGATTTTATCGGTGGCAATTGCACCGTGAGCTGCATGCTGATGGGCTTGGCGGGCCTGTTCAACCAAGACCTGGTCGAATGGATGACCAGCATGACGTATCAGGCAGCCTCGGGTGGTGGCGCACAGCACATGCGTGAATTGCTGAACCAGTTTGGTTTGATCAATGCTGCCGTCAAGTCCGGGCTCGACGACCCAGCCTCTGCCATCCTTGACATTGACCGTGGCGTGCTCGCGATTCAGCAAGGTGGTCAATTGCCAACTGAACAGTTTGGCATTCCACTGGCTGGCAACCTGATTCCCTGGATCGACAAGGATCTGGGTAATGGCATGTCGCGCGAGGAATGGAAAGCCGAGGCCGAGACCAACAAAATCCTGGGTCGTGGTGATGCGTTTGGCACCAAACCCACCCCGATCGACGGGTTATGCGTGCGGATCGGTGCGATGCGTTGCCACAGCCAGGCACTGATGATCAAGCTGCGTCGGGACATCCCGATGGACGAGATCACTGACATCGTGGCGCAAGGCACGGCCTGGGCCAAGGTCGTTCCCAACAACAAGGAAGATACGCTCAGGTCGCTGTCACCGGTCTCGGTGACCGGCACGCTCGATATTCCTGTTGGCCGGATGCGCAAACTGTCGATGGGCCCTGAGTATATGGGTGCCTTTACCGTTGGCGACCAGCTCCTGTGGGGTGCGGCTGAACCCTTGCGTCGTATGTTGCGAATTGCGCTTGGCGAACTTTGATTTAAACCACCCAGGTGACCGGCCGGGGTGGGGGTGTGCTTGATCTTTACTGTAAGGGCCTTTGACATGCGTGGTGATTTCAAATCGGTATCTGGCACAACGCTGCGCCCGTGGTTGTCGGTGGCGGCGCTGAGCCTGTCACTGGCTTTCACTGCCAACGTGCAGGCTGCGCGCACGGGTCATGGTTGGGTGGTTTCCGACCCCGGCCAGCCTTTGCAGATCAAGATCCCGCTCACAGACCTGACCGAGCAGGATATTTCCGTGTTGCAGGTCAAGATTGCCGACGCCGGCCTCTGGCCGCAGGTGGGGCTCACGCCACCTGCGCCGGTTGATACCCTGCGCGTGGTGGTCCAGCCTGGCAAGTCGAAAGATTCGCGTGTATTGCTCGTGACCTCCAGTCAGTCGGTGAACCAGCCAGTTATAGACATGTTGCTCGATGTCGCGACCGCGACGGGGTCGTCACAGATGCAGGTGAGTTTTGTTGTACTCACCCGCGAGTCGGTCGCGAGTTCGACAGGCCTGGCAGGCTCGATTTCCGGTTCATTGTCGACCAAGCCGGGCGATACGCTGTTTGCCATTGCCCAGCGCAATGCGATCCCGGGGGCAACTGTTTACCAGATGTTGTGGGCGTTGTACCAGGCCAATCCAGAGGATTTCATTGCCAACAACATGAATCTGTTGCGCAGTGGTGCCAAACTCGACATTCCCGACGCCGACACCGTGCGCGCAGTGGATCCAAAAATGGCGCAGGAAATGTTCCTGCAACACCAGCAAGCCTATCAACAGCGCCGAAGTGGCGCAACGGGTCGCGGTGGTGTTGCGACACCTGTGCTCAAGCCCGGTGCCACGCAATCGGGTGCCGTCACGACGCCACAGACCACCAAGCCACCTGCTGCCCAAGGCGACCAGCTGCGTCTGACAACCGGCACCTTGGCTGAACAGCGTGCCGACGCAAAGGTCGCCGCCGCCAAGGAACTGGCCGAGGTTCAGGCCCGTGTCGACGCGTTGCAAAAAAACGT
>CAIJKV010000253.1 GCA_903821335.1 uncultured beta proteobacterium | reverse complement strand
CCCGTGGCTGGCCCGCGTCCGTTTCTGTTCCCTGGGTCATGGTGACCACGGCAACAGTGTTTGCCCTGGCTGTCATGCCGGCAGCGTTGTGGCTCAAAGAGCGGTCGCCTCCCAGCGGGATCGCGAGGGTCTCGGCACTGCACACGCTGACCTGCGCCTGGCATGAGGTGAGTCGGCAGTTCACGACGTTTCGCCAACTGCTGATCTGTGGTGCGTGTTACCAGGCCGGGATTTCAGTCGTGATCACGCTGGCTGCGGTTTACGCGGAACAAGTCATGGGGTTCTCGATGGCCCAGACCATCCTGTTAATTGTTGCGGTCAATGTCACGGCGGCCATCGGTGCGCTCATTTTTGGTAGCGTCCAGGATCGGGTCGGGCATCGTGTGGCGCTTGCAACGACGCTGGTGGGTTGGCTGGTCACTGCCTTGACAGCCTACGCAGCGGTGGATGTCAGGTTGTTCTGGCTCGCCGCCTGCCTGGCTGGCTTGTGCATGGGCAGTAGCCAGAGCGCGGGAAGGGCAATGGTCGCCTCGCTGGCGCCCACCAACCGCCTGGCCGCATTTTTTGCCCTGTGGACGTTTGCCATGCAGTTGGCCGCGGCGGTGGGGCCGCTGACTTATGGTCTGGTGACCTGGGTCACCGATGGCAATCAGCGTCTGGCGATGTTGCTGACAAGTTTGTTTTTTATCGCTGCCCTGGCGATCTTGTATCGTGTGGACTTGAACCGGGGTCAGGTGCAGCGCCACACTTCAGACCAGCCAGGGTAACGCGACCTGTCGGCGAGGGTCGCGGTGCCTGTGTAAGCAAGAAGTAAGAGCACCAGACTACCGTCTCGGCTGACGCCGGAAAATATCATCCAACCAATTTACCCGGTCAACGAGGAGACCTCATTCCATGTCGACATCGATTCAGTCCGTCATGCACGAAACCCGTGTGTTTCAACCCCCCAAAGATTTTGTCAGCAACGCCAATGTGTCGGGCCCGCAGGCCTACCAGGCCCTGCTCGACGAAGCCGACAGTGACCCAGAGGGTTTCTGGGGGCGCCTGGCCCACGAAAACCTTCAATGGACCAAGCCGTTCACGCAGGTCCTCGACGAGACCAAGGCCCCTTTCTATCGCTGGTTTGGCGATGGCGAATTGAACGTCTCGGCGAATTGCCTGGATGTCAATCTGACGAATGGCAATGCCGACAAAGTCGCGATCATTTTTGAAGCCGACGGCGGTGGCGTCACCAGGGTCACCTATCAAGAGTTGTATGAACGCGTCTGCAAGTTTGCAAATGGCCTGAAGTCCTTGGGCTACAAAGTTGGCGATCGCGCGATTATTTATCTGCCGATGTCGATCGAGGCCGTAGTGGCCATGCAAGCTTGCGCGCGCCTGGGTATCACACACTCGGTGGTGTTTGGCGGCTTCTCGTCCAAGAGCCTGCATGAACGCATCACCGATGTGGGCGCGAGCCTGGTGATCACCGCCGACGAACAGATGCGTGGCGGCAAGGCCATCGCGCTCAAGCCGGCCGTCGATGAAGCTTTGTCGATGGGTGGCTGCGAGGCCGTGCGTCATTCCATTGTTTACAAACGCACCGGCGGCAAGGTCGCCTGGACTGCTGGCCGCGACCTCTGGATGGATGAACTGTCAGACAAACAGGCTGCCACATGTGATCCGGTGCCCGTCAACGCTGAACATCCGCTGTTCATTCTCTATACCTCCGGTTCAACCGGCAAACCCAAGGGTGTGCAACATTCTTCGGGTGGGTATCTGTTGTGGGCCAAGCTCACGATGCAATGGACCTTTGATGCCAAGCCCAGCGATGTGTTCTGGTGCACGGCCGATGTGGGCTGGGTCACGGGCCACACCTACATTACCTACGGCCCACTGGCTGCGGGACTGACACAAGTTGTCTTTGAAGGCGTACCGACCTATCCCGATGCGGGCCGTTTCTGGAAAATGATCCAGGACCACAAGGTCACGACGTTCTACACCGCCCCGACCGCGATTCGTTCGCTGATCAAGGCTGCCGATGCCAACGAAGCGAACCATCCAAAATCCTACGACCTGACAAGCTTGCGCCTGCTGGGTTCGGTGGGCGAGCCCATCAACCCTGAAGCCTGGATGTGGTACTACAACAATATTGGCGGCGGACGGTGCCCGATCGTCGACACCTGGTGGCAAACAGAGACCGGGGGCCACATGATCACGCCGTTGCCCGGTGTGACGCCCATGAAGCCTGGTTCTTGCACCACGCGCTTGCCTGGCATCACTGCCGCCATCGTTGATGAAGCGGGTGGTGATGTCGACGCCGGTCAAGGTGGTTTCCTGGTCATCAAGCGACCCTGGCCCTCAATGATCCGCAACATCTGGGGTGATCCGGATCGTTACGTATCGAGTTATTTTCCGGCTGAGCTGGGTGGCTATTAT
>CAIJKV010000252.1 GCA_903821335.1 uncultured beta proteobacterium | reverse complement strand
TACCACATCCAGGCTTCCGGGTTGATAGGCTCGCCCACCGAACCCAGCAGGCGCAAACTTGTCAGGTCGTAGGATTTTGGATGGTTCGCTTCGTTGGCATCGGCAGCCTTGATCAGCGAACGAATCGCGGTCGGGGCGGTATAAAACGTCGTGACCTTGTGGTCCTGAATCATTTTCCAGAAACGGCCCGCATCGGGATAGGTCGGCACACCTTCAAATACCACTTGCGTCAGTCCCGCAGCCAGTGGGCCGTAGGTAATATAGGTGTGGCCCGTGACCCAGCCCACGTCGGCCGTGCACCAGAACACATCGCTGGGTTTGGCATCAAAGGTCCATTGCATCGTGAGCTTGGCCCACAACAGATAGCCGCCCGAAGAATGTTGCACGCCCTTGGGCTTGCCGGTTGAACCGGAGGTATAGAGAATAAACAGCGGATGTTCAGCGTTGACGGGCACCGGCTCACAGGTTGCAGCCTGTTTGTCGGACAGTTCATCCATCCAGAGGTCGCGGCCGGCATGCCAGGCGACCTTGCCGCCGGTGCGTTTGTAGACAATGGAATGACGCACGGCCTCGCAGCCACCCATTGACAAGGCTTCATCGACGGCCGGCTTGAGCGCGATGGCCTTGCCGCCACGCATTTGTTCGTCGGCGGTGATCACCAGGCTCGCGCCCACATCGGTGATGCGTTCATGCAGGCTCTTGGACGAGAAGCCGCCAAACACCACCGAGTGCGTGATACCCAGGCGAGCACAGGCTTGCATGGCCACCACGGCCTCGATCGACATCGGCAGATAAATAATCGCGCGATCGCCGACTTTGTAGCCCAAAGACTTCAGGCCGTTTGCAAACTTGCAGACGCGTTCGTACAACGCTTGATAGGTGACCTTGGTGACGCCACCGCCGTCAGCTTCAAAAATGATCGCGACTTTGTCGGCATTGCCATTCGTCAGATTGACGTCCAGGCAATTCGCCGAGACGTTCAATTCGCCATCGCCAAACCAGCGATAGAAAGGTGCCTTGGTCTCGTCGAGGACCTGCGTAAACGGCTTGGTCCATTGAAGGTTTTCGTGGGCCAGGCGCCCCCAGAAACCCTCTGGGTCACTGTCGGCTTCGTCGAGCAGGGCCAGGTAGGCCTGTGGGCCCGACACATTGGCGTTGCTGACAAAATCTTCGGGGGGTTGAAACACACGGGTTTCGTGCATGACGGACTGAATCGATGTCGACATGGAATGAGGTCTCCTCGTTGACCGGGTAAATTGGTTAGATGATATTTTCCGGCGTCAGCCGAGACGGTAGTCTGGTGCTCTTACTTCTTGCTTACACAGGCACGGCAATGCCTCGCCGACCGGTTACCTCAACCCTGGCCTGGTGTGTCGCGCTGCACCTGACCCCGGTTCAAGTCCACACGATACAAGATTGCCAGGGCAGCGACAAAAAACAAACTTGTCAGCAACATCGCCAGACGCTGGTTGCCATTGGTGACCCAGGTCACCAAGCCATAAGTCAGCGGCCCCACTGCTGCGGCCAACTGCAGGGCGAACGTCCAGAGGGCAAAAAATGCGGCCAGGCGGTTGGTGGGTGCCAGCGAGGCGACCATCGCCCTTCCCGCGCTCTGGCTACTGCCCATGCACAAGCCAGCCAGGCAGGCGGCGAACCAGAACAACCTGACATCCACCGCTGCATAGGCGGTCAAGGCAGTAACCACCCAACCCACCAGCGTCGTCGCAAGCGCCACGCGATGCCCCACCCGATCCTGGACGCTACCAAAAATGAGCGCACCAATGGCCGCGGTGACATTGACCGCAACAATCAACAGGATGGTCTGGGCCATCGAAAACCCCATGACTTGTTCCGCGTACACCGCAGCCAGCGTGATCACGACTGAAATACCGGCCTGGTAACACGCACCACAGATCAGCAGTTGGCGAAACGTCGTGAACTGCCGACTCACCTCATGCCAGGCGCAGGTCAGCGTGCGCAGTGCCGAGACCCTCGCGATCCCGCTGGGAGGCGACCGCTCTTTGAGCCACAACGCTGCCGGCATGACAGCCAGGGCAAACACTGTTGCCGTGGTCACCATGACCCAGGGAACAGAAACGGACGCGGGCCAGCCACGGG
>CAIJKV010000251.1 GCA_903821335.1 uncultured beta proteobacterium | reverse complement strand
GAATCGTCCCAGTCAAAGGGCTTGCACAGGCGCTGGTTCATCCCGATGTCCAGATCCGTCATCAGGAATATCGGCGTCTGGAGCCGGTCTGCCAGGTCGAGTGCGGTCGCCGCATGTTCGAAACACTCGTAGGGATCTTCAGGGAATAGCAATACGTGCTTGGTGTCGCCATGTGAAGCGTAGGCGCAGGCAAGGATATCGGACTGTTGTGTGCGAGTCGGCATACCTGTGGAGGGGCCGCCGCGCTGCACGTTGATGATGGTAACGGGAATTTCCGCGAAATAGGCCAGGCCAATAAACTCTGTCATCAACGAGACGCCGGGGCCCGAGGTTGCCGTGAACGCGCGTGCGCCATTCCAGCCTGCGCCAACCACCATCCCGATCGAGGCGAGTTCGTCCTCTGCCTGCACAATGGCATAGCGCGCCTGACCCGTTTCGGGCTCAGTACGGAACTGATGGCAATATTTTTCGAACGCCTCGGGCACGGACGATGACGGGGTGATCGGGTACCAGGCGGCAACCGTCGCGCCACCATAGACGCACCCCAGTGCCGCAGCGCTGTTGCCATCGGTGAAAATCTGGTCACCCACGCGGTCAGCGTGCTTGACGCGGATTCCCAGCGGGGCGTCAAGGTGCGATTTCACGTAATCGCGACCCAAGTGGAAGGCCTGGATGTTTGAATCAAGCAGTGCTTCTTTGCCTTTGTATTGTTCCGAGAACAGCTTTTCAAACACGCTCGCTTCGACGTCGAGCAACACAGACAGTGCGCCGAGGTAAATGATGTTCTTGAACAGCTGGCGTTGGCGCGGCTCGGTATAGGCGTTATTGCTGATTTCGGTCAGCGGTATGCCGATATTTTGCACGTCCTGACGAAATTTCGATTCGGGAATCGGACGTGTCGAATCGTAAAAGAGATAGCCACCCGGCGAGATTTCGGCGATGTCGACATCCCAAGTCTGGGGATTCATCGCCACCATCATGTCCACACCACCGCGACGTCCCAGATAGCCTTTTTCGCTGACGCGTACTTCATACCAGGTGGGCATCCCCTGGATGTTGCTGGGGAATATATTGCGGGGGCTGACAGGCACCCCCATGCGTAGAATGGCCTTGGCGAACAGTTCGTTGGCAGACGCCGATCCCGAACCGTTGACGTTGGCGAACTTGATCACAAAATCATTGACGGCTTCGATGCGGTTCATACCATCTCCTGTGCGTTGCCGGTAGTCTGCGCGTTGTGACTGCGCTGACCAGCTTGCGTTGTATTGAGCAAGAACTTCTGCATGTCCCATGCCCCGGTCGGGCAACGTTCGGCACAGAGTCCGCAATGCAGGCACACGTCTTCATCCTTTACCATGACATGTCCCGACTTCAACTCGCCTGATACATAAAGATCCTGGGCAAGGTTGATAGCCGGGGCTTTCAAACGATGGCGCAAGTCGTCCTGATCACCGTTTGCGGTGAACGTGATGCAGTCCATCGGGCAGATGTCGACGCAGGCGTCGCATTCAATGCAAGTCTTCTGGTTAAAAACAGTTTGCACGTCGCAATTCAGGCAGCGGCTCGCTTCCTTGTAGGCGGTCGCGGCATCAAAGCCCAATTCGACCTCGACGCGGATGCTCGAGAGAGCCTGCTCGGCATTGACCCATGGCACTTTGAAGCGGGTGTCGTCTGACACATCATTGTGATAGCTCCACTCGTGAATCCCCATTTTCTGAGACACGAGATTGGTCATCGGGTCCGGACGGTTGGTTGTGTCCAGATTGTTCACAAACAGGTCAATCGAGATGGCGGCGTCGTGCCCCTGCGCCACGGCAGTGATGATGTTTTTGGGGCCATAGGCGGCGTCACCACCAAAAAATACGCGAGGATGCGTGGACTGGAAGGTGTCCTTGACCAGCGTTGGCAGGCCCCAGCGGTCAAACTCGATCCCGTTTTCGGACTCGATCCAGGGAAAGGCGTTTTCCTGGCCGACGGCCACCAGAACGGTGTCGCATTCAACGAAAACTTCCGGTTCGCCTGCGTTGACCAGTGTGCGGCGACCTTTCTCGTCATAGACCGCCTTGACGATTTCGAAGGTCATACCGACCAGCACGCCATCCTTGTGCTCAAAACTTTTAGGAACGTGGAAGTTGAGGATGGGAATGCCTTCATGCAGAGCATCTTCTTTTTCCCACGGCGAAGCTTTCATTTCGTCGAAACCGCTACGGACGATGACCTTGACGTTGCTGCTGCCCAGGCGTCTTGCTGACCGGCAGCAATCCATTGCCGTATTGCCGCCACCCAGCACGACGACTTTTTCGCCAACGCTGGTCACATGACCAAACGAAACCGAGGCCAGCCAGTCGATGCCAATGTGAATTTGCGCGGCGGCTTCTTGACGGCCTGGTATATACAGGTCACGTCCCCGGGGAGCGCCGCAACCGACGAAGATTGCGTCGTAGTCCTGTTCAAGCAGTGCTTTCATCGAATCGATGCGCTGACCGCTCTTGAAGTCGACACCGAGGTCGAGGATATAGCCGACCTCTTCGTCGATGACGGACTCGGGTAGTCGGAAGCGGGGAATCTGCGAACGGATAAAGCCGCCGGCGCGTGATTCGCCGTCAAATACCGTGACTGCATAACCCAGCGGCGCCAAGTCGCGCGCCACGGTCAGTGAAGAGGGCCCTGCGCCGACACAGGCAATGCGCTTTCCGTTCTTTGGCGCCACGTCCGGCATGCGGGCCTTGACGTCGCCCTTCAGGTCGGCGGCTACGCGCTTGAGGCGGCAAATCGCAACGGGTTCCGGCTTATCGCCGTTATTTTCCTCTACACGCGAGCGCCGACAGGCCGGCTCGCAGGGACGGTCGCAGGTTCTTCCCAGCACCCCGGGGAAAACGTTGGACCGCCAGTTAATCATGTACGCATCTTCGTACCGGCCCTGTCCGATCAGACGGATGTATTCAGGAACGGGGGTATGAGCCGGACAGGCCCATTGACAATCGACTACCTTGTGAAAATACGATGGTTCTTTCACATTGGTTGGATGCAAGGCGGTCTCCTCTGCTTTTTTTAACTTGTCATGCTTAAGGTTGCTCGAACTACTGCGCAATTTACAACTTTGCGCGGGCACAAGCCAATCCGGATTGGTCGAACGGGGTCGGCCCCAAGCGTCCACGCCAATTTAACCCATGAATTTCCTGTCTGGGCTGTCAGGCCGCGGGTTCGATCGTTTAGACTTGATATCTCGCAAAAGCACACCTCAAAACGCCATGGACACCATTAAGTACCTGAAGCTGGTTGTTTGGGACGAGTGGCTGGCGCTCAAGGAACTGATCGTCGAGCAGAAACTCCTGGTTCTCCTCGTGCTGGTGGGCCTGGGCGGCATCATTTTTTACCTCAAACCCTTTCCGCCAAGGGAAATCAACATTGCGGGTGGGTCGCCCAACGGTGCCTACACAAGAATGGCGGGTTCGGCCG
>CAIJKV010000250.1 GCA_903821335.1 uncultured beta proteobacterium | reverse complement strand
GCCAAGCCGTGTAAGGCAGTCCATCAGCTTGCGTTCGGACAGGTTGGTGAAGTCGCCACGCATCATGTCGGAGACTTTGGGCTGAGTGATCCCCATTCTTTTGGCCGCCTCTTGTTGAGTCAGGCCAAGGCTTTTCATGGCCTTCCTGATTTCGATCACCAGGCCTGTTTTGATCTTGAGCTTTTCAGCATCAGCCAGGCCAAGGTCCGCAAACACGTTGCCGGAACCACGATGCACTTCAACGCCGTCAACAAGTCGAGTTTTCATTTCCGCAACTCCTTTACATACGCTTCGGCAATCTTCAGCCTGTCGTGGGCCATACTCTCACGTTTCTGGCATTCTCTGAGGCCTTAACTGCCCCACAAGGTGGAAAGAGGCGCGGCCCAAATATTGTCGCCTAGTGGCAGTGTTTCATCGCCGTCGTAAAGTAATACACCCATCTTGAATTGATCACCGGCCAAGGCGGACAGTTTTCTTAATCCCCGCAGATCACGCTCGTTGACCGTAGCCGACGCCTTGACCTCAACACCGACAAGCTGTCCCAAGGCGTTTTCAATGACGACATCAACCTCGACTTTGTCGGCATCGCGGTAGTACATCAAGCCGTAGTCAGCATCTGCCGTGGTCGTCGCTTTCAGGAGTTCGCCAAAAACGAACGATTCCAGCACGTTGCCGAACCGGGTTCGATCCCGTTGAACCTCATCTGCGGTCAAATCAAGCAGGGTTGCCAGTAAGCCAGAATCAATGAACTGCAGCTTCGCAGTCTTGACGACCCGATTGAGTCGGTTTCGCGCCCAAACGTCCACGCGCCGAAGCAGGAAAATCTGTTCAAATACGCCGACGTACTTGGCAGCCGTTTTACTGTCCAGGCCGACCTGACCGCCCAATTGCGTGTAGTTGCACATTTGTCCGGCAGTCTGAGCCAGCGCACGCAAAAAGCGCGGCAACTGATCCAGCTTCTCGATTCCCGATATGTCGCGTACGTCTCGCTGAAGGAGGGCATCCAAGTACTGCCGCGCCCAAGCGATCCGCCGTCTGGAAGTGGGTCTTGAAATGGCTTCGGGATATCCCCCGCGTAATACCCGATCGACCAGGTCGACCGAGTGGGCTTGCGCAGTAGGCTGTGGAATCCGTCCCGAGAACACGCTGTCAAGCCAGTTCGCAGACTGCCCCTCGATTTCGCTCTGGGATAACGGCAGGAGTAACAGGGTCTCCATCCGTCCAGCCAGGGAATCTGCCACTGTGGGCAATGCCATCAAATTGGCTGAGCCGGTCAGCAAAAAGCGCCCTGGTCGCCTGTCTTCATCTACGCTCTTTTTGATAGCCAGCAGCAAGGCGGGCGCCCGCTGAATTTCGTCAATGACTGCGCTGTCCAGGCTGCGGATCATGCCGACCGGGTCTTCGCGGGCAGACAGCAGTGTGAGCTCGTCATCCAGCGTCAGGTAACGTCGCCCGTCGTCCGATATCTGTCGAACCAGCGTTGTTTTACCTGCCTGGCGCGGACCGGCAAGCAAAACCACCGGTGTGTCGGCCATGGCTTCAGCGATACGCTGCCCGATCAGGCGTGGGTAAAGAGATGGTTGGGTCATACGCCGAATGTTACCGTAAAATCCGGAATCTGCGTTCGTAAAATATGGATTCTAAATACAGAAATCCCGGAAGACTCTCCGCACTGCCCCACCTAGTATTGCCTCCCGCTGCGATCAAAATCGATCGCCGTCGGGGATGATCAACTCATAATCCCTGTCACTCTTGGAGTAGCGAATGAATGTCCTGTAGACCAACAGGTTTCGGCCGAAGAATTTGACCGGCTGAAACGGGTCGGCATCTGAGCGACATTTTTCCCGCAGAACGTTTGCCTCCATCCGATGATCGTAGTCGTCCATAAGCGCGATCAGGATATTCGCTTGCATGGGTTCCAGAGGAAACGCCTCACCATCGACATAAGCAATCGAGCGAGTGCGTACCTCCATGAGACTTGTGTGAAGGCGAACGGGCTCGATCGGCTTCGCTGGCGGCGTTTCCGCTCTGTCCTGGAAAAAGACGAATCGGTTTTGCGACAGTCGGGCGATCGCACCCAGGTTAGTCACGTCAAAATAAATTAACGGCGACCCGTCAGGCAGGGGAACCGAGGTGCTGGTCAGCACTTTTGCTGAGCGGCTTGCCTTGTCCTGACGGATTTGTGCGAGCATGCGTTGAGCGACGTTGTGGTCGTGCAAATGACGCGCGAAGTACCAGGTCAGCGGCTTGGCGCGCACGGGCTCAGTGGTGCCCAGGTGCCAGATCGTCTCCCGCTGCACATCCTTTTTGGCGCTGGGCAAGGTACCGAGCCCGTGGATCAGCTGATCGAGAAATCTCGGAAGACTCACGGTGTAGGTTTGTTGCAGTTCGCGCCCCGCATCGACGTCCCCGCACTCAT
>CAIJKV010000249.1 GCA_903821335.1 uncultured beta proteobacterium | reverse complement strand
TTCCTGGGTGCCTACGTCACATCCGAAAGCGAGAAACTGCGTCAGGTGCACGTCACACTGGGCTACACCATGGCGGGGCTACTCGCGTTTCGCATGATCTGGGGTCTGGTCGGGCCCCGTCACGTTCGCCTGGGACTGCTGTGGAGAAAATTGACTGGCGCGCCTGATTGGTTCAAGTCCTTCAGGCTGGCGCGTTCTCCTTCAGATATCAATTGGCGCCAGGGCCAAAATCTGCTGATGGCGGCAGCGGTCGTCGCGCTGCTTTTCACAGTCATACCCGTCACGCTGACGGGCTATGCGAGTTTGAACGACTGGGGTGGCAAGTGGTTGAAGGAAATTCATGGAGGTGCCGGCCAGCTTTATCTATGGCTGGTGATCGGACACCTGACGCTGCTTGTGCTACTCAGTGTGCTGCGCGGCAAGAATCAGGCTATGTCGATGATCACTGGAAAAATGGAAGGTGTCGGACCCGACCTGATACGCAAGGATCACAGTCTGATCGCATGCCTGCTGGTCGCAGCCATCACGGGTTGGTGGCTATCGCAACTGCTGGTCTGACTAGGTCAGACAGGGTTTGAGGCATTACGGGTGGTTTGTGGCTGGTTTTTCCAGCGCCGATGCACCCACCACCACTGCTCGGGGTGGCGCACGATCGCCAGTTCAAGTGCCGCGTTGTAGGCTCTGGTATTGCGCACGATCTCGGCACCGACATCATCGTCAAGTATCGGTTCGAGCGCAGGCCAGAACTTCAGGACATGCGACCCATCGGGTTCGCGCCAGGACGCGGCCGGCATCACGGGCGCGCCTGTCGCAAGCGCGATGACGGCCATGCTCTTGAAGGTTCCCGCAGCATGCCCAAAAAATTCGACCGGTATCCCTTCGGGGCGTCGGGCAAACTGATCAAACGGGAAAACGATCGCATCACCTTTTTCAATGGTCGCCACGATTTCTTCAAGAGAGCCGCGCCTGCCAACCACGCCAAACCCCGCCTGGTTAAACCGCCGGGTCAGCATGTCGCTAAGCCACTTTGGCTTGATCGGCCTGCGCAGGAAATGCATACGACCCTTGACCTGTGGGAAGTGTTCGATCCCGGCGACAGTCGCCACCTCAAAATTACCGAAATGCCCGGTCAGGATCAAGACCCCTTTACCTGCCACGAACGCCTCGGTGAGTTCAGGCACGCCTTCGACCCGTACCAGGGCCATCTTGCGTTGTTCAGACAAGAACCGGAATGCAATCAGTTCCCTGAACAATGAAAGCAAGTGACCATAATGCGCCTGGGCGAGGCGCACGATCTGATCCTGGGCGACGTTTGCGCCATAGACACGATTCAGATTTTCCAGAATCACCTTTTTCCGGTATGGCAGCCATCGGTAGACGAACCGGCCGCCCCACGTCGTCTGAATCACTTTAGCCACGCGCAACGCGACCGCCGACGCAGACGTCGCGGAGTGCGTGAGCGAGATGTTGATTGTCGCGACCAGATGGCGTCCGAGCACGATCTCGGCAGCAGGCGTCACCACGATTTGCGGTGCACCATAGTTGTCACGTGCAACCGAAAAATCCATCGCCGTAATGATATTGAGCGCAGTCTCACGGGGAAACAATTTGAGGCAAGCTTCTTTGGCCGCAAACCGCGCGGCCAGGCTGGCGGCCCGGCCTGGGCCGTCGCCGGCGTCAGCCAGCTCTTGTGTAGAAAAAAGCTTGCCAAGGTCGCCGGGCAATGCCTGGATCAGGCGCTCTATCCGGACGATATCAACCGTATCGACTGCGCAGCCATCTGGAAGACGATCTGTATCATTTGCCACGGTGGCGCAGCGACCTCAGGGAATGGCGCGCAGCAGCAGCGCACCGTTGGTTCCCGCAAAGCCACGACACAACACCAGCAGCACATCACTGCGCGCCGGCCGCGTCTGTGCTGAAACATTCAACCCCACGCAGCCCGGCGCGATTTCGCCAAGGTTAGCAATGCCCGGCACGGTTCGGCGGCGGATCGCCTCTAGACCGACCACAGTATCCAGTATCCCGGAGGCCGCGAAAAGATGCCCGACCGACCATTTGAAAGAGGTCACGGGTGGCATGTC
>CAIJKV010000248.1 GCA_903821335.1 uncultured beta proteobacterium | reverse complement strand
GCTTCCGTGCCCTGGCCTTCAATGTAGACGCGCTGACCGACGCGCAAGGGGCTTGTCGCTTGGGTGATCGACACCAGCACGCCGCTTGAGGTGCGAACAAAGATCTGCTGGGCTTCAACAGGTTTGTCATACTTTTTCTGGATCATATTGCCGGCCACTGCACCGCCAATCGCGCCCACCACCATGGCGACCGCCTTGCCCGTACCCGAACCAATCAGGGCGCCGACGCCCAGGCCACCCAAACCACCCACAATAGCACCCACACCTGTGTCTTCGTTGCTGGCAATTTGCGTCATCGTAATCTGTTCGATCACACCGCTACGAATTTCCATCGGGGCACCGGAACCAGTCGGGGCACAAGCCGTTAACGCGACCACTGCAATCATGGCAACCAAAGCCGAGGAAAAAGTTTTGAACATGTTATAAATTCTCATTCAAGAAATGTTAAAAAGATACTGTCTAAGCCTGCAAAGGTAACATAGGCGCAGTGCTACGATAATGGAAACACCTTCATGCGTGATGCATTTTTGGGAGAATGATATGAAAAAACTACTCGCCGCGACCTGCCTGGCCTTGGTCAGTTCGACCGCAGCCATGGCACAAGATGCTCCGAAAGCCGCCACAACTACCGAAACCTTTGTCGGCTTTTGCCAGAATAAAGGCGACGTTGCCGCCCAGAATTTCTGCCACGGATTTGGCCAGGGTGTCTATGACACATACCTGATTACGCGCCATGCAAAAAATGCGCCCCATTTCATCTGCGCTGCAGCCAGTAACCAGAACAAAACCCGTCAGGACTACATCACCGATTTTGTGAAATGGTCTGTCGCCAATCCCCGGTTCAACCAGATGGCCGCTGCCGACACGATTCTGCGATTCCTGGGTGAATCGTATCCCTGCAAGAAAGGTTGATTCGGTTCCACGCCTTGGCCGCAGCATCGCATAGGGCTTATTTTAAGAATTCAAGTATTCCAGGAGTCACGACATGAAAAAAGCATTGATGATATTGCCGCTTTTCGCGGTACTGACCATGACTGGTTGCAGCAACATGAACAGTTCGCAGCAAAGCACGCTCTCAGGTGGTGCGATCGGCGCGGCCGCAGGCGCCGGCATCACGGCGATTGCCGGTGGCAACCCGATCTGGGGCGCGGTCGGCGGTGCTGCCGTGGGCGCACTGGGTGGCTATGTTTACGACAAGAACAGAAACAACTGATTCTTGCCCGTATTCAGATCTAAGGTCACAAGCCCCGCTCATGCGGGGCTTTTTACATTCTCAGCGCAACACGCAATGCGCCGACTGGTGAAGCGGACAGGGCAATCGACCCACCGTACAGATCGACCAGATTGGTGACGATCGCAACAGGGGCGTTGCATGGGTGCGCGAGTGGAGCGCGCCTGGTCATGGGTACTGTCGGCACAGGCCACATGTCACACCCAATTGCCTGCAACACCGCTCCTGACGCCAGCCGGACTGTCCGGTTGCTGGTCAGCGTTATCACAAACCCACGTGATGCGCCAAGCTTTCTGAACAGCGCATGAACAGGCGATTCAGACAACATACAGGATCGTTATGCCAGGATGCACACAGCTGGCACGAATCCAGATTTGTGCCAAAGGCAATCGTCATTTCTTCACTTTGTGAGCCCACTATGCACTTGCGTGATTTCCGTCTAATACACATCTCCCGCCCAACCAGCGTTCGAAAGCTGGCACGCGGCGTGTGGGCCCTGGCTCTGACGACCGTCCTGAGTCTGACCCTTGCGCTGCCCGTGGTCGCCGCCGACACCTCTGCCGCCGCACAACTTGCTCGCTGGTCGGTCGCGTCGGGCAAGCCAGGCGACGCCGCGCAGGGTGAGATCTTTTTCAACAGCACGCATGGCGATAAATGGTCATGCGCCACATGCCATGGCAAGCCAGCGACCGCAGCGGGCAAGCACGCCTCGACCGGCAAAGCGATCAAACCCATGGCTCCGGCCGTGAACCCCGAAGTTTTTACAGACACGGCCAATGTCGACAAATGGTTCCGTCGAAATTGCAAGGATGTCGTCAGCAGGGAATGTTCGCCCTCAGAAAAAGCGGATGTGCTCGCGTACCTGTTAAGCCTCGGTCGCTAATCATCTGGACTCTGCAAGGATTAAAAATGTTTATGAACTATTTTTTGGCACGAGCGCAACCGTCAAGACCGCAGCGGAACTCCTGGCAGTTGGCCTGGGCTGGGTTGCTCTTGGCTGTCAGCCTGACCGGCACGCCAGGCGCACAGGCAGGTGAAAAAAACATGCAACCCGCCACCATGCTCCAGTCTTACCAGAAGGAATGCGCCGGGTGCCATCTGGCCTTTCCTCCCAGCATGCTTACCCCTGCAACGTGGTCCTGGGTCATGCAGCGACTGGACAAACACTACGGAACAGATGCCTCGCTTGATGCAGCGACCACCACCGAAATCAGCACATGGTTGCAAAAAAGTGGCGGTACCTACAAGCGCGTGGATGCCCATCCGCCCAACAACCGGATTACCGAATCAGCCTGGTTTGTCAGCAAACATCGCAAGGTCAGCGCCGGGGTATGGGCGCGCTCATCCATCAACGGCCCCGTCAACTGTGCTGCCTGCCATACACAGGCCGAGCAGGGAAATTACAGCGAACGCAATATTCGCATCCCTAAATAGCCCGACCGAATCAACATGAGTCAAAAATCATGAATATCGCCACGCCCTCAAGCCCCGACCGCATTTTCCCAACAGTCGCAAAGCCGTTGTCTGAAGCCGCCCGGACGGCAACGCGCAAAGTGATCGACGCACCGACACGCGTTTTTCACTGGGGCTTTGCTTTGTGTTTCCTGGGTGCCTACGTCACATCCGAAAGCGAGAAACTGCGTCAGGTGCACGTCACACTGGGCTACACCATGGCGGGGCTACTCGCGTTTCGCATGATCTGGGGTCTGGTCGGGCCCCGTCACGTTCGCCTGGGACTGCTG
>CAIJKV010000247.1 GCA_903821335.1 uncultured beta proteobacterium | reverse complement strand
GCGGTTATCCAGAAGCGATTTCGCGTGCCTCGGCCAAACGGCGAGTTGCTTGGTCGCGGCAGTACATCGACGCCATCATCCAGCGTGATGTTCGCGATGTGGCAGGCATTGAAAAGCTGGATCAGTTGCCGCGATTTTTGCGTGCGCTGGCACAGACCGCTGGACAAATGTGCAACTACACCAAACTGGGTGGACATGTCGGTCTCGATGGAAAAACCACCTCTCGGTATATCAGCGTCTTTGAGCAGATGTACTTGCTCAAGCGCGTTGATGTGTGGGCCCGCAATCGCCTCAATCGTGTCGTCAAGACGCCCAAGCTGCAGTTCATCGATTCTGGTTTGTTGGCAACACTTCTTGACTTGGGTCCAGAGGAAGTTCAACAAGATCGGACGCGGTTTGGCAATGTGCTGGAAACATTCGTGTTCGGGGAGTTGCTTAAACATACAACAACGGCGGATGGCAACTATCGGCTGATGTGCTATCGGGATACTGATAAGTTTGAGGTCGATTTGGTGATCGAGAACGCTGCTGGACAACTGGTCGGTGTCGAGGTCAAGGCGGCAGCAACGGTCAAGGAGAGTGATTTACGGGGACTCAAAAAGTTATCCAGTCTGGCCGGTGATCAGTTCAAGATGGGCGTGCTGCTGTATGACGGCGATGAGACGATGCCGCTGGGGGATAACATTTGGGCTGCGCCACTCTCGACCTTGTGGGGGCAGTAGATAAAAATATGTTGGCTGCAACAGAGCTTGTGTTTTCATGAAAAATATCACCCTCAAAGCAGGTAACGAGCAAAATTTCTTTCACAGAGGAAAGGTATTGGCGCGCTTGGCTGACGCTGGTCAACCAATACCAATTGAACGCACGGTCAGCATTGAGTCCCTTCCCAAATTCACCGAGCCCGCCGCGAAATTGTGGGCAAACGTTCCTGCCGCAATCAAGAAGCAATTGCTGGCAAATGTTTGGTGCGGAAAATGTCGGCACGGCGTAACCATCACCAACTTCACGGGAACCGTTAATGCTGGCGACTTGTTGCTTGTAGGGGTATGTGCAGAATGCCGTGGCGACGTGGCCCGCGTCATTGAGATGGACGCTTGATTTATTCGGTCGCTCGCCGGTCATTCTGAATGTCGTCGAACAGTGTGGCCACCTTCCAGTAATTGAAGCAGATTCAGAAGATTCCTTGGATTAGCAATTAATCCGACAAAAAAGGATGGAGTCCTACAGTTTTCAGACAAACCCACAGTCCGCGCCCGACCAATCAGCACAAAATTCGACAAGCCTTATCAATTTCGGTGATGAACGACAGATTGATCTTGCTCTCGATTAACGGATCACATATCGAGGGCAAGGTCAGGACTACGCACCCCCTCTGGCGCATCAAGGAAGGCGAAGGGGTTCAAAAACTGCCGCTGCCAAAAGAGCGTTTGATCCACTGTGCTCATGCTGGCTTCGTTACAGATCGCCAGCCATTCGCGCTCAATGACATTAACCTGGTGATTGACGATGCCAATCGTTTCTTCTCGTCCAAGCAGAAAAGACGGCGCTGCTGCTACGCACGTCGCCACCTGACTGCTGCGATGTGCTCCATAAACGAGCATCGCTTGCGAGGCTTGCTGACCTGCACGCGATTGAGGACAAATGTCATAGGCAGGGTTGCGACGCACTGTCCGGTACGAGTTCTGTTCTGACATGAGTTTTATGTGCGCATTACATTTATTGCGCACGTTTATTTCAATGCGCGCAAATAAT
>CAIJKV010000246.1 GCA_903821335.1 uncultured beta proteobacterium | reverse complement strand
CGCGCGTTCGGTGTAAACATCCAGTACAGCGCTGAACCTGTCGCGCTCGAAACCGCTGGCGGTATCGCCACCGCCCTGCCGTTACTGGGCACCGAACCTTTCCTGGTCATCAACGCAGACATCTGGTGTGACTGGGACCCAGCCCAGACCGATACAATTGCAAAAACTTTACAGGAGCGTGCGTGCCAAGCCTGGTTGCTGATGGTGCCTAATCCCGAACACCACCCCATGGGGGATTTTGCTCTGGCCACGCACGGTCTGGTCGACACTGCCGGGGCGATCTGTCACACTTTTTCCGGAATCGGGGTATACCAGCCCGCATTTTTCTCACACACGCCGGCCCACCAGCCTGCAAAACTTGCCCCGCTATTGCGTGAGGCCATGGGCCACAAGCAGGTTCTGGGTGATCGGTACGATGGGGTTTGGATCGACGTCGGGACGCCGTCCAGACTCAAAGCACTGGATCAGTTACTGCAGGGCAAGCACTAAACCATTGCACTCACCAGATATCCACAGGGGTATCAATATTAAGGAATTATTTATGGCGTTACGCATTCAAGCCAAACGACCCGTGTTCAAGCCGGCAGTCTACGAAAGCAGTCGTCGCCGCAACCGGCGTTTGCCAGGCTGGTTGATCTTGCTGTTGTTCGGCATCGTGGTCGGTGCCAGCGGCGTGCTGTTCCTGCAGGCGAGTTACGGGCCCAAGCGTCTGTCTGCCCTTGAGTCGCAAAAGCTGACCGACGAACTGGCCAGCAGTTCGCTTGAGCGCCAGCGTCTGCAGACCCAGCTCGACGACACCACCCGGTCACTGGAGACCGAACGCACCGACAATGACCGAATAACCAAAGCCTTGACGCAAGACGTGGTCGCCCTGAAGTCGCAAGTCGAACCCCTGAACGAACAGCTCAAGCTCTTCGCCCAGACGTTGCCCTACGACAGCCGCCTGGGTCCGATCGCAATCACCACGGCGAGCTTCACCCAGGCCAAGGCTGGTGGAAAGCTTGCCTACCTGTTGCTCATCATGCAAGAGAAAGCCGACCGCCCCGAACTGAAGGGTCTGCTTGACCTGGCAATCGAAGGGCGTCATGCCGACGGGCGCATCGAGACCATCACAATTTCGCCGATTCCGGTCTCACTCAAGCATTTCCTGCACGTGGCCGGGCAGGCAGAGTTGCCCGACGGGTTCATCGCGCGCCGGGTCACCGCCCGCGTACTGGACGCGGACGGCAAGCGTCCAATTACGTGGCGCATCTTCACGGTCCAGCCCAGGTAAGGCAGATTGTGGCCTGGGTGCGCAGCGCGCCCAGACCGTTTTGCGAGCAGGGCTCACGCCCTCAAACAGTTTGGCGCCGAATCAACCGAACCGGCACGATCGCCTCGCGGGTGGGAAGGCTCTGCGAATCAATACCCTGCAGCAACACCTCGACCGTTGTGCGAACGAGCTGTCCGGCATCTTGCTCGATCGTGGTGAGTCCGTAGGCAGACCAGGCCGACTGCGGCACATTATCAAACCCGACAATCGCCACGTCCTGAGGCACACTCAGTCCGAGTTCACTCCTGAGGGTATCCATCACCGCGATCGCCATGTGATCGTTTGCGACAAAAATTCCGTCCGGTCGTGTGTGAACCGTACAGAGTTCCCGCGCGGCGCGTCGCGCGCCATCGTAGCTATAGTTGCCCACGGCGCGCCCAAACAGTTCCACACCTGATTGACCCAGTGTCTGTAAAAAGCCCCGCTGCCGTTCAATCTGCGTCAGGGCATTCTCGACCCCGGCGATATAGGCAATTCGACGACAGCCCGCATCGATCAAGGCACGCGCCGCCAGTCTTCCGCCTTCGACATTATCGGACGCGACCGACGACACCCCGTTGACAGGTGCCTCGCAATTGAGGAGCACAACTGGAACCCCGGTCGACTGACATTCGAGCGCCAGTGCCAGGGACACCGTCACGCTGAGCAGCACCAGACCGTCCACCTGGTATTGCATGACGTCCTGCAACTTGTCGTCCAGATCAGGGCGACCTGATTCATTCCGGTCGCTGATAAATAGCAGGACTTGATAACCATGATGCCGCAGCGCCTGCGACAATTTTTCAATCACGAGTGGATAAAACTGACTCTGCATGTAGGAAACCACCACGCCTATCATGCGCGAGCGACGCGTGGTCAGCGTGCGCGCGATCGCATTCGGGCGATAGCCCAGCATGCGCGCGGCATCCTGCACACGAATACGCGTCGTCGCCGCCACGCTCGCGCCGGGCGTGAACGTGCGACTGACCGCAGACTGGCTCACACCGGCCAGAAGCGCGACATCGCGCAACGTAATTGGCTTTTGACTCGTCACACAGCGGTCCAGCCACCGTCAACCATCAGGGCCGAACCAGTCACCATCGCCGAGGCATCGCTGGCCAGGAACACGACTGCGCCCATCAGATCGCGGGGTTGTCCGACACGGCCCAACGCGATCCTGGAGAGCACCGAATCCCTGAAAGCAAGATCCTGCAACATGCCACGCGTCATATCGGTCTCAATGAACGTTGGACATATCGTATTGACGCGGATGCCGGCTGCGCCCACTTCCCAGGCGAGGGCTTTGGTCATGCCTTCGATGGCATGTTTGGTCGCGCAGTACACCGTGCGCCTGAACCCGCCCACATGCCCCATCTGCGAGGAAATATTGATCAGGCTCCCTGGCAGTCCTGCTTCAAGCAGACCTCTGACCACTTCACGCGCGACATAGAAAGCAGCCTTGACATTCAGGTTTAGCACATCGTCAAGGTCACCATCATTCATCTCAGTCAGCAAGGTGGGCCGGTTCATGCCCGCATTGTTGACCAGGATCTGGAAGGGGCCATGTTGCGCGATCCCGTCACGCACCGCCACCGAGTTTGTCACATCGACGACCCAGGGGGTGGCATGCCCGCCCAGACTACGCACGCGGGCGCAGACTTCATTGATTTCACTCTTGTTGCGTGCCGCGACCACCACGTGGGCACCCGCTTCGGCCAGCGCCATGACGGCAGCTTGTCCGATCCCGCGGCTTCCACCTGTCACCAGGGCATGGCGTCCATCCAGTCTGAAGCTTGGTGTTTTCACATTGATTCCCCGAATGTCCCGAAAAAAAGTCTGAAAATATCCCGCACGAACCCGGGCTTTCAAGATCAGCCGCTTTATTATGCACTCGGTTTGCAACCGCTTGCAAGCAACTGCAAGCGATTGCAATCATCTCTTGAATCACTGGCGTTTATACTCGCGCCAGAGTCAAGGAATACCTGTTTGGAATTGTCGTCCCCAACCCCTGCCGCTGTACGTAGCCCCCTCTCCAACAAACCATTGCTGGGCTTGCTGGCGCTCGGGCTATTGATTCACCTTGGATTTGGCTGGCTGTTGACGCTCTCGGTCGATGAAGCGCACTACATGCTGTACGCCGACAAACTCGACTGGAGTTACTT
>CAIJKV010000245.1 GCA_903821335.1 uncultured beta proteobacterium | reverse complement strand
GCCCGCCGCCAGCGCTTTCCTTGCTTGATCGGCCGATCAGGGCGCAAGACATTGAGGCTGCGCTGCAAACGATGCAAGGCCAGCGCTTCCATTTTCAGTCCAGACAGGACCGCACCCTGCACGGCCTCTGGCATCCGGGCACCTTGCCCGCGATTGTCGTGACGGGCGGGCAGCACGCCAACGAAGCCTCGGGCGTAGTCGGTGCGTTGCGTGGTGCCCAGTGGCTGGCCGATCAGCCCGGGGCGCATTTTGCGCTGGTGCCGCTGGAAAATCCTGATGGCTACCAACTGTTTCTGGAGTACTGCGCGATTCATCCGCAACACATGCACCATGCCGCCCGCTACACCGGCCTGGGTGACGACCTCGAATATCGCGAACACGCGCCCTGGTACGAGCGTGCGGGGCGTCAGCATGCGCTGGCCGTCACGGGCGCGCAGCTGCACCTCAGCCTGCACGGCTATCCCGCGCATGAATGGACCCGGCCGTTTACGGGCTATTTGCCGCGTGGGTTCGCGTTATGGAGCATTCCCAAGGGGTTCTTCCTGATCCTGCGCTATCGCGAGGGCTGGAAAGACCGGGCCATGCTGCTGCTTGAGTCGCTTACGCAGCAACTGGCCCAGGTGCCGGGTCTGGCGCCATTCAATGCCGCACAACTCAGCCGTTACGCCGAACACACCGGTGACATACCGTTCGAGGTGCGTCACGGCATTGCATGCTTGCTGGCGCAAAATGACCGGCAAACGCCTGGCGTCGTGCTGGTGACCGAATTTCCGGATGAAACAATCTACGGGTCGGACTTTGTCTTTGCACATCAGGTGCAGGCGCAAACTGTCAGGTTGGCCGCTGCGATCTGGTGGAGACTGCACGGTGCACAGACCTGATTAAGTGTTCAGGTCGTATCCGTCGAGATTCACCGTGTGCATGGCAGGCCAGCCTAGCGCGTGCCCAGGATAGCCAGTGTGCTGCCATAGCTCACTGGACCATCGCACAAATACACCACGATGTCGCCAGGATCCATGTTTTCCAGAACCTGCAAGACCTGGTCCTGGATGTCTTGGGCGGCACTGACCGCACCCACGTGGACCTGGGCACCGCTCTCGAACACGCTGACCGGGACCAGACGTTCAACAACGGACAGGTCGTGCGAGGCGATGACAACATACGCCCGCACAACCAGATCGTCCGCAGTCACAGAGAGCAGGACGCCTGACGCAACAGGTTCAATGAGGTCGCTGCGTATCATCAGGTCCATGGGGCGTGCTCCGTTAAAAAACTGCCGGGATCAGGCCGCCTGGGCGGCGTCGGATTTTTTTTCTTCAAGCGCATCGACCAGGCTGGCGAGCAGCAGATTGAGTTCCGCGCACATCAGGGTCATGTCACTGTCGAATTTTTCAGCCTCGTTGGTGGCCATGTGCTGCTCGGACTGATCCAGGATATCTTGAGGCGCGACGCGCTTGATGTCCAGGTTATCGGTCAGGACAAAGGAAATGCGGTCATTCCAGGTCAGGGCGAGTCGGGTGCACTGCTTGCCGGCCTGAACGTGTTTCTTGATGTCGTCGAGGTCAAGTGTGTGCTTGACGTAGCGCACCACGGCAGCCTTGTCGCCACCGGCACGCATTTCGGCGTCCTGGTCGATGGTGAAGTGCGCGGGGGGTTCGCCAAGCAGCCAGTCCGTCATGGCGACGGCCGGGCTGATCGTGACATGCAGGGGTTCGACCGGGAAGGGGTAGAGCGCCTTGCCCAGGGCCGAAATGATTTCTTCGACTTTGGTCGCGGAAGCCGAGTCGACGACCAGCCAGTGGTTGACCGGATCGATCCAGACGCGGGTGTCGCGCTGCAGGCTGAACGCGCGTGGCAGCAGGCTGTTGGTGACCTCTTCTTTCAGGTCTTTCAGTTGTTTGCGCCCGGGCTTGAAGCCTTGCTGATCTTCGAGTTCCTGGGCACGCACCTTGGTGAACTGATTGATGACCGACGCCGGGAGCAGTTTTTTCTCAGTGCGGAATGCGCACAGCAGCTGACGGCCAACGCTGTAGCCCAACCGGACATCTTCCTCGCGCGGGGGCACCCAGCCAACCGACATCGGGGCTGCGGCGCCTGCAGAGACGAACGCCTCTTTGGCCAGTAGCTCGCCGAATTGTTCAGCGGTCCAGTTCCAGGAAGCGGAAAGACGGAATAACTTGAGATTTTTAAACCACATGGGACGCCCGCAAAAAGAGATCGATTCTAGCTGAACCAGTTTGCAGGTGGAGACCCCTGGTGGCTAAGTTCGTCCTGAAATGCCTTCAAAGCAGGTATGCACCACTAAATCGACGATATCGTCGTCCGAAAACGCGCCGCCCATTTTCAGGAAGTCGGCGACCGGGTCGCAGGAGCGCGCAAAAATGGTGTACAGGATGACTTCGCCAGGAAGCGCTGGCGACAGGGTGCCCGCTGCCTGTGCCTGGCCGATCCAGTCGCCCAGGGCCTCGGTCAGGCGGCTCAGGCGTTCGAGGTAGGGCGGGTAGGCCAGCAGCGCCTGCTGAATACTGGAGCGGGTTGACGGCAACAGTGGCATGGTGCCGGCAAGGTGCAAGGTGACCGCCCAGCGCACCACCGCTTTGAGCTTGTCGAGCGGGTCCATCCTGGCGGCCAGCGCGTGGACGACCTCCAGCGTGTCGTCAAGCAAACGGGTCATCGAGGCAGCCGCGAGCTCTTCTTTTGACTGGAAATGCTTGTATAGGCTGGCTTTGGCAATGCCGACATCTGCAGCGACCTCGTCCATCGTCATCAAGTCAAAGCCCTTTTTCGCCAGAAACCGGTTCACGGTGTCCAGAATCGCGTCTTCGCGGAATTTGAGCTGTTGCTGCTTGAAAGACAACTTTTTGGACGAGGCAGGTGGCATGGCGCTTGATCTGATGAAAGGAATGGTATCTAATTAGTACATATTATTACTGATCAGTCATATTTTGTACTTAACCGTATAAAACAGGTCTGTCAGTTCACTTTTAATCCGAACTGGTTTGATTATGCCTGCTTCCAAGCACTTTGACGATGTTTCAAACGCAGCGACGACGCGGCCCACGTTGCCAAGCGTCGTGCTACGGGCTTTCCCAGGGGCCTGGCAGTTGAGCGGCGAAGCTGTATTTTCGTGGAGTGTGTTCCGACTGTATCGGGCCAGACTCTACGCACTGGGTGCATTCGAGCCTGGCCTGCCTTATGCACTGGATCTGTCCTACCTGCGCCGCCTGAGTGCAGCACAGATTGTCTCGACCTCGATCGAGGAAATACAACGACTGCGCTCGCCTGCCCCGCAAATGCTGTCCGAATGGGCTCATGCGCTAGGCGCGCTCATGCCCGACGTGGAACTGGGTGACCACCTGACAGGTCTGTTCCTGCCGGGCGGTGGCGTGCGTTTTTTTTCCAACACCGACGAGCTTGGTGAAATCGCTGACCCGGCTTTTGCCGAGGCCTTCGGGGCGATCTGGCTGGATCCGGCAACCCGCAGTCCTGCGGTGCGTGCCGCGTTGCTGGGGCTGGCAGCGTGAAGCAGGGCGACCGAATCGCCGTCATCGGCGCAGGCATTGCGGGGCTTTGCGCTGCGTGGCTGTTGTCCAGACAATATCGCGTCACACTTTTTGAGTCAGGCGAGTATTTTGGCGGGCACGCCAATACTGTGGACGTGACCCTTGAGGGCATGACCTATCCTGTTGACACCGGGTTCCTGGTGCACAACGACCTGACCTATCCGAACCTGATCCAGTTGTTCAAGACACTGGGCGTGAAGACTCACTCGAGCGACATGTCGTTTGGCGTGTCGATCGATCAGCCTGACGTGGAATGGGCCGGCACCAACCTGCGCACGGTGTTTGCACAACCCACGAACTTGCTGCGTCCGCGCTTTCTGGGCATGTTGCGCGACATCGTCCGGTTCAATGGCGCGGCGCAGTCCTACCTGGACAGAACCCGTGCCACGACTGTGACGCTGGGGCAGTTGCTTGACCAGGAATCGTTTGGTCAACCCATGCGCGACTGGTATCTGCTGCCCATGGCCGCAGCGATCTGGTCGTCGTCCGTGCGTGACATTCTTGATTTTCCGGCCAGCACGTTCCTGGCGTTCTGCCTCAATCATCGCCTGTTGCAGATCGATCACCGGCCGCAATGGAAAACGGTACTGGGTGGCTCGCGGGAATACGTGCAGACCATGCTCAAGGACATTCCTGACGCGCGAAAGTCCACGCCGATCCAGCAAGTCACGCGCCATGCAGACCGCATCGATGTGGTTTGCGCGCGGGGTGTCGAGTCCTTCGATGGCGTGATCATGGCCTGCCACGCGCCCATCGCGCTGCGATTGCTTGACGCAAGCGCGCAGGAACGGGAAGTGCTTGGCGCCTTTCGGGTTCAACCCAACCAGGCCGTCCTGCACACCGATGCCGCCTTGCTGCCGCGTCGCAAAAAGGTCTGGTCAGCCTGGAACTACATGTCTGCCCCGGGGCAGGGCGCGGACCGTCCGGTTGCGGTCAGCTACCTGCTGAATCAGTTGCAGCCGCTGCCGTTCAAGACACCCGTGGTGGTGACGCTGAACCCGAATCGTGCACCGGACCCGACTCGGGTCCTTGCGCAGTTTGATTATCAACACCCCATCCTGGATATCGCAGCCTCGCTTGCGCAGGCCCGCCTGCCATCCATACAGGGCCTGGATCGCACCTGGTTTTGTGGTGCCTGGACGGGCTATGGTTTTCATGAAGATGGCCTGAAGTCAGCGTTGCGTGTGGCGCGTGATTTTGGCGTGGCACCACCCTGGAAGCCCGTCTATGAATGAAGCACTAGTCCTCCTTTGCCAGGGCCGCGTCATGCACGCCCGGCTGCGTCCGTTCGTGCACAGGTTCGTGTATCGCGTGTTTTGTTTGCGTCTGCGGGTCGATCAGTTACAGGCACTGCAGCACCTGAACTCCTGGCTGTTTGGCATCGAACGCAGGCGGCCGGTGAGTTTTTGGGCACGCGATCATGGTGCCCGCGACGGCAGTGACCTGATGCGGTGGTTGCGTGCGAGCCTCGCACAGGCAGGCGTCGCGCTTGCGCCCGGTGTCGTGTGGCTGCAATGTTTTCCACGGGTCTTCGGTTATGTGTTCAACCCGGTCAGCTTCTGGCATGTGCATGACCAGCAAGGGGTGCTGCGCGTGATACTGGCCGAGGTGAACAACACGTTCGGACAGCGTCATCAGTATGTATTGACTGCCCCAGGCCTGGGGCCCATCGGCCACGATACGACGCTGACTTGCGCGAAAGTTTTTCATGTCTCGCCCTTCTGCGAAGTCAGTGGCGGCTATGTCTTTCGCATGGACGCGCGTGCCTCGGGCGAGCGCATGGCCATCGATTATTTCGATCCCGTCGATGATCCGCAGCCGTTGATCCGAACCGCGATCGTGGTGCAGTCGACCCCGCTCACCACTGCCAGTTTGCTCAAGGCCTTGCTGTCCAGGCCGATGATGACAGTCGGTGTCATGCTGCGCATTCACTGGCAGGCCTTCAAACTCTGGCGCCAGGGGGCGAGCTTTCATCGCCTGCCCGCGCTGCCAGCGGACGAACTCACTGGCAATACAACGTCCGCTTCGAATATTGCCTCAGGTTCCCTTCCCGGCCCGGCTTCACCGACCGTTACAAACTTCGCTACACATACACCGATGCAAAGGTCTCGTCATGATCCTGAATGATTGCCATCTGCCCCTGACCATCAGCCGCTTGCCCTGGTCGGCACGTTTGTTCGTCAAATTGCTGGAAAAGTTAACGGTCGGTTCACTCACACTGGTCGATCCGCGAGGGTCAATTGTGCGGTTGGGCCAGGTGACAGAGCCCCCCCACGCTGAGTTGCGCATTCATGACTGGCGCGCGGCCGGCCTGATTTTGCGTCAGGGCGACGTGGGCTTCGCGGAAAGCCTGCGGCGTGGCTGGATTGATTGCCCCGACATGCGGGCACTGTTTACGCTGGCTCTGCGTAATGAACAGCTTTCTGCAGCCGTGAACGGTCACTGGTGGGCCTTGCTGATCAAGCGCCTGACGCACTGGGTCGTACGTGACAACAGCCGACGGGGCAGTCGCCGCAACATCCTGAGTCACTACGATCTGGGCAATGATTTTTACCGCTTGTGGCTCGACCCGTCGATGACGTATTCGGCAGCGATTTTTGACGGCAACGCGTCGCTTGACCTGCAGGCTGCACAAGACGCCAAATACGATCGCATCCTCGATCAACTTGAGGCACAGCCCGGTCAGACCGTGCTGGAGGTCGGCTGCGGTTGGGGCGGTTTTGCTGAACGCGCAGCGCGTCGTGGTCTGAACGTGGTGGGCATCACCCTGTCCGATGCCCAACTTGAATGGGGCACGCGCCGGATGGCCCAGGCGGGGCTATCAGAGCGTGTGGACTTGCGCCTTCAGGATTACCGCGACGTGACCGGGCAGTTCGACCATATTGTTTCGATTGAAATGTTCGAGGCCGTGGGGTTGTTGCACTGGCCTGGATATTTTCAGATGCTCGCCCGTGCACTCAAGCCAGGCGGGCGCATCGTGGTGCAATCCATTGATATCGCGGACGACTGTTTCGACGCTTATCGCCACGGCACGGATTTCATCCAGCAATATATTTTTCCGGGCGGCATGTTGCCCAGCCCAACACGATTTCAGTCCGAGTGCGAGCACGCCAAGTTGCAATGCCTTGCCGTCAAGTCGATCGGCATTGACTATGCCGAAACCCTGAAACATTGGGCACAGCGTTTTGAGGACAACATATCGGCGATTCGCGAACAAGGCTTTGACGACGCCTTCCTGCGCCTCTGGAGAATGTATCTCGCCTATTGCGAGGCCGGATTTCGCGAAGCCCGAACGGACGCCAAGCAATGGACCTTATGCGCCGCGGGCTGACTGCGCTGGCCCTGGCCAGCGTCTTGATCGCAACAAGTGTCGCGCAGGACGGCCAGCCGTTGCTACCCGCTGCGCAGCGAGTGGGGCAGGGTGATTTCAAGCGCCTGGGATGGTCAATCTATCAGGCAAGCCTGTGGGCGCCCGAGGGCCAGTACACGCCAGGGCAACCATTCGCGCTGTCGCTGACCTACGCGTTTGATATATCGCGGTCGCGCATCGTTGATGCCTCGCTCGATGAGATGGCGAGGCTCGGTGCACCGGTCAATGCGCGACAGGAGTGGCGCGGCGACCTTGAACGTGTGCTGCGCGACGTCAGCAAAGGTCACACCTTGACAGCTGTTTATCAGCCCGGCGAGGGCGCTTCCTTTTTTTACAACAATATGCCGACCGGGCAACTGAATGACGCGTTGTCTCGTCAGTTTTTTGCGATCTGGCTGGACCCGCGAACCAGCGAACCCGATTTGCGCGCCGCGCTGTTGGGGCAGGCAAAATGAAGGTGCGCGGACTCGCGGGCTACGCGGCGCTGGGGTTGCCCCTGGCGATGGCCATGCTGCCCATCTACATGATTTCACCCAAGTTCTACGGCGATGCCCTGGGTGTCAATCTGGCGGCGCTTGGCGCTGTCCTGTTCCTGGCGCGCCTGCTCGATACCATCCAGGATCCTTTTATCGGCAGACTGGTCGACTTTCTGCAGCATAAAAAAGCGGGCTGGCCAGTGTTGATGTCACTGGGTGCGGTCGTGCTGGCATTGGGTTTTGTGATGCTGTTTGATCCGCCCCGGTGGTCAGAAACCGGCTTGCTGGCCTGGCTGGCAGTGTCGCTGGTGGTGGTGTATAGCGCGCACAGCGTGATCAATGTTTGCTATCTCACGTGGGGAGCACGCCTGACGGATGACGTTGACGGCCGCTCACGCGTGACCGCCTGGCGCGAGGCCTTTGGCCTGGTGGGTGTCGTTGTGGCGTCCATGCTGCCAGCCTTCTGGGTGGCTGACGAGGGCGCGCGACAGGGGTACCGGCAGTTTGCCTGGGTATTCGTGGGGGTGCTGGGGGTGGGGTTGTCCTGGACACTCTGGCAGTCGCCCAAACCCAGGATCGTGGGTGGCCAGAGCCGCGAAGGATGGCAGCACGTGCTGGCGCCTGCGGCGGTTCGGCGGGTGTTGTGGTTCTACTTCTTTAACGCTGTTTCGGTCGCCATCCCGGCCACGCTGGTGTTGTTCTATATCGACGACGTCTTGCAGATGCCGGGTCGGGCCGGGCTGTTCCTTGGGTTGTACTTCCTGTCCGGCATGTTGACGCTGCCACTCTGGGTGGCGCTGGCCGACCGGTTAGGCAAGGCCCAGGCGTGGCTGGGTGGCACCTGTCTGGCCATCCTGGCGTTCGCGCTGGTGCCGCTGGTGGGTCAGGGCAATGGCGTCCTGTTCGGTGTGGTCTGCCTGGTGTCGGGTGCCGCGCTGGGGGCGGACCTGGCCTTGCCGCCCGCGATGCTGGCCGATGTGATCCCGCCGGCCCAACGTCCGCGCACCGGGCTGTACTTCGGGATCTGGGCGCTGATTGCGAAATTAGCGCTGGCGCTCGCCGCCGGGATGTCGCTGCCCCTGCTCACTGTGCTGGATTATCAACCTGGTCAGCCCGCCACGGCGTGGGCGTTGACCAGCCTCTACGTTGTATTGCCGCTGCTATTCAAAGCCCTGGCGATTGTCGCGCTGTTCCCACGTCGCGGGCCTGCGCTTCCACCCCGCGCGACATCGCGCACGGAGTCATCATCATGAAATTAAAGTCCCTGCTGGCCTCGGCATCTGCTGCCTTACTGACCGCGTGCGGGAGTGTGGATGTGGACCGCTATGCCGCCGAACAACCCGCACTTGACCTTCCTGTGTTTTTTAACGGCACCATCGACGCCTGGGGCCTGTTCCAGAAGCGCAACGGTGAGGTCGCGCGTCGCTTTCACGTCGAAATTCAGGCCAGCTGGGCTGGCCCGGACCTGGGTACGCTGGATGAACGCTTCACCTATTCAGACGGTGAAAAGCAGCGGCGGGTCTGGACACTCAAGCGCCAGCCGGACGGCAGTTGGCGCGGGTCAGCCGATGATGTGATGGGTGTGGCGACCGGGCACGTCGCGGGCAATGCGTTGCACTGGACATACGTGCTCAAGCTGCCCGTTGATGGTAAAGAATACGAAGTGAACTTTGATGACTGGATGTGGCAGATGGACGACCACAGCATGATGAACCGCTCAACCATGTCCAAGTTCGGCGTTGATCTTGGCGAAGTCACGTTGTTCTTTCGTAAGCGCGCTGGCACGAGTCCGTCATGAGGTTTGCTCTGAACGAACCCATCACCGACTGGTCGCGCCAACGGGTCTGGATCGTGGGGGCGTCAAGCGGGATTGGTGCGGCGCTGGCACAGGGGCTCCTGCAAGCCGGCGCCCGGGTCACGCTGTCGGCAAGACGACAGGGCGAACTGGAGAACATCGCGGCGGCTCATCCTGCCGCAGCGGTGGTGGCGTTTGATGTGACCGACGCGCAGGCCTGGCCGCAGGCCATGGCCAGTGCCCTCGAACACCTGGGGCACATTGACCTGGTGGTCCTGGGCGCCGCCCGCTACGATCCTTGTCATAGCTGGGAGTTTGACCTGGACCAGGTCGAAAAAAGTTTTGACCTGAACGTGGTCAGCATGTATCGAGGTCTGTCCACGATCGTGCCGCAGTTGCTGCGGCAGGGACATGGTGGCATCGCACTGATTGGCAGCATCTCGGCCTACACAGGTTTGCCGCGAGCCTTGGTCTACGGTGCGACCAAGGCCGCGTTGAATCATGTGGCGCAAACGCTATATTTTGAACTGGCCCCAAAAGGGCTGGCGATCTACCTGATCAACCCCGGCTTTGTCTCGACGCCCATGACCGCGATCAACGAATTTGAGATGCCCGGGCTGATGACACCCAGCCAGGCTGCGGCGGCCATTATGTCCGGGTTTGAGAAAGGTCGGTTTGAAATCAGATTTCCTCGCGGCATTGCCGGGCTGCTGCGCTGGCTGAGTCGGCTGCCTGACCGGTTGCGCTTTCCGTTATTGCACAAGCTCACTCGCATGTGAACCATCAGGCTTGAAAATGAAAACACGTTTCGCGCATATTGCAGAGTGGTTTGAACACCTGACCCCCGCCACGCTGGGGTCGCTCAATACGATCTACGCGCCAGGCGTGCGCTTTCGCGACCCGTTCAATGATATTTCGGGCTGCGAGGCGGTGTCTGCTGTCTATCGCCATATGTTTGACACGCTGAATGAACCCGTCTTCGTGATTGACAGAATTGTGGCGGACGGTGACCAGGCTTTCATGGTCTGGCAGTTCAAGTTCGGCTGGCGCGGACAACCCCAGCTGATTGAGGGCTGCACGCACTTTCGTCTCAATGCGCAGGGACTGATCACGCTGCACCGGGACTACTGGGACGCGGCGCAAGAACTATACGAAAAACTCCCTTTGCTGGGTATATTGTTGCGAGCATTGCGGCGCAAAATGCGCGCGCCACTCTCGTGAAGGCGGCAGCGTCACGACGGACCTGCAATCACAGCAGGCAAAAAAACGCCTCCCGAGGGAGGCAAAAAAGCCGGGTGGGCGCAGCAGTCCCATCCGGCGGGGGACCGAAAATTTATGCGTTGATATCCACGTGGCGGGTATCTTTGATGAACAGCGTACCGACTACCAGAGTCATCACAGCAATGATGATCGGGTACCAGAGGCCGTCGTAGATGTTGCCAGTTGCTGCCACCACGGCGAAGGACACCGTAGGCAGGAAGCCACCGAACCAGCCGTTACCAATGTGGTAAGGCAAGCTCATCGAGGTGTAGCGGATCTTGGTCGGGAACAACTCAACCAGCATCGCTGCAATCGGGCCATAAACCATCGTCACCAGAATCACCAGGTACGTCAGCAGTACGACCACCATCGTCGAGTTGACTTTTGCCGGGTCCGCAGCAGCCGGGTAGCCTGCGGCACGAATGGCATCCGTCATCTGCTTTCTCAGGGCGGCGTTTTGCTTGGCAAACTCGGCACTGGGCAGGGCACCACCTTCGAATGAGGTGATTTCCGTGTTGCCGATCTTGACCTTGGCGACCGAACCTGCCGGGGCCGCTTCGTTCTTGTAGTTCACCGAATTTTGCGCCATGAACGACTTGACGACGTCGCAAGAGCTGGTGAACGCTGAGGTGCCGACCGGGTTGAACTGGAACGAGCACTTGGCAGGATCAGCAACGACTGTGACCGGTGCAGTGGCCTGAGCGGTTTCCAGTGCGGGGTTGGCATAGTGCGTGATCGCCTTGAAGACCGGGAAGTAGGTCAGCGCGGCAATCAGGCAGCCTGCCATGATGATGCCTTTACGGCCAATCTTGTCCGACAGCGTACCGAAGATCACAAAGAACGGCGTGCCGATCAACAGTGAAATGGCAATCAGGATGTTGGCCGCGTTGGCCTCGACCTTAAGCGTCTGTGTCAGGAAGAACAGGGCGTAGAACTGACCGGTGTACCAGACCACTGCCTGGCCAGCCGTCAAGCCGAACAATGCCAGCAGCACGATCTTCAGGTTGCTCCATTGACCAAACGATTCTTTGATCGGTGCTTTGGAAGTTTTGCCTTCTTCTTTCATGCGTTTGAACGCAGGAGACTCGTTCAACTGCATGCGAATCCAGACCGAAACCGCCAGCAGGGCGACCGAGACCAGGAACGGAATGCGCCAGCCCCAGAGTTTGAAGGCTTCTTCACCAATCGCGGTCCGCACACCCAGGATGATCAGCAGCGACAGGAACAGACCCAGCGTGGCTGTGGTCTGAATCCAGCTGGTGTAGGCGCCGCGCTTGCCGTGAGGAGCGTGCTCGGCCACGTAGGTCGCTGCACCGCCGTACTCACCGCCGAGCGCCAGACCTTGCAACAGTCGCAGGCCAATCAGGATGATTGGGGCGGCCATGCCGATCGTGTCGTAGCTCGGCAGCACGCCAACCAGGAAGGTCGACAG
>CAIJKV010000244.1 GCA_903821335.1 uncultured beta proteobacterium | reverse complement strand
CGACACCATGCTCTGCTTTCACCTCACTGAACATAGGTGGGTGGCGGCGCTGGGTGAACACCCACGTGAGGTGTTGCAAGATGTGGGCTACGATGATTCTGAAATTACACGCATTGGCTAACGCGAGGAACAGAAAATGCAAGGACTGAAAGGGAAGGTCGTGATTGTGACAGGTGGCGCCGGTGGCATCGGCTCTGCGCTGTGCGAGCGTTTTGCCGCCGAAGAATGCAATGTTGCCGTGTTCGACCTGAACATCGTCGCCGCGCAGGCGGTCGTCGCAAAAATTCGCGAAACCAATGGTCGCGCGCAGGCTTATCAGGTGGACATCTCGGACGCTGACAAAGTCGAGGCAGCAGTCGCCCTGGTGGAACGCGACCAGGGACCCATCGATGTCCTGGTCAACAACGCGGGCTGGGATCATGGCGCGCGCTTTCTCGATACCGACCCGGTTCTCTGGCAAAAAATTATCGCCATCAATCTGATGGGTCCGTTGAATCTGCATCATTCGGTCCTGAAACGGATGAGTGTGCGCGGCAATGGCCGGGTGATCAATATCGCGTCTGACGCTGGCCGGGTAGGATCGTCGGGCGAGGCGGTGTATTCAGCGTGCAAGGGCGGCATGATTGCGTTTTCGAAAACGATGGCGCGTGAAATGGCGCGTAAACAAATCAATGTCAATGTGGTCTGCCCCGGGCCGACCGACACTGCGTTGTTTCGTGACTTCGCCGGTGAAGGCGAGGGCGGCGAGAAACTCAAAGCGGCACTGACCAAGGCCATCCCTTTCGGGCGCCTTGGCCAGCCCGCAGACCTGGCCGGTGCCGTGTGCTTTCTGGCCAGTGACGATGCTGCCTTTATTACCGGCCAGGTGTTGAGTGTGTCGGGTGGCCTGACCATGGCCGGTTGAACCATCTTGGCGAAAGATTGAGCGCGGTCTTCGCCTAATGCGTTTTCAACCCGGGGATCTGATTGACCTCGGCCACGTCCTCAAGGGACATCAAGGTGTCGAACAAGGACTTTGCCCAAAAAGTGACCTTGCCCACACTGGCGCAATCTTCAAATTTTGCCCACAAGTCCTCGCGGCTGAGCGGCAGGTCAGGTCCGCCACGCACGGCGGTGATCGGCTGACTTTCGAGCTTGCGACCGTCTTTTAGCGTCACGGTCACCAGGTCGAAGGGAGAATAGCCAGGCATGTCCGGATGCTCGCCATCGTCGGCCACCACCGTGACGCGCTGCATCAGTGCCTGGATGTCCGGGCGTTGTACAAAGTCATCCACCAGTTCACTGAGCCCCGCGCGACCCGCCACCACACAGGACGCCATGGCGAACTCCATGCTGAATTTCGCTTCCAGCCCGGTCTGTGGATGATGGTTGCGCAGCACCTTGGTGTTGCGCCGGCTGGTCATCGCCGTGATGCTTTCAATATCCTGTGGATCAAGGGGAAACTCTGCGAGCAGGTCAAGCATCGCGTCCAGCGCGCGGTGGGTGCAAAAGCACATCGGGTATTTCTTGACCGAAAGTTTCGTCCTGGCAAGTTGCCAGACCACACCGGCCTGGACCGGTGACGTGACGTCGAATCGCCCGGTTGGCGACACGGCTGACAAGAAGCCTTGTGGATGTTCGAGGGCATCGAGTGCTGCCGTAAAGCCCGCCTTGGCCAGTCGCGCCGCCATGACCCCCGCGTGTGCCGAGCGGCCAGCGTGAAAAGGCTTGGTCATGGTGCCGAAATTTGCCATGATGCCGGCGCTTTGCGACGCGCCGAGCGAAATCGCCACGGCGCATTGTTCTGCATTCAATTTATTGAGCGAAGCACAGGCGGCCGCAGCGCCAATCGCCCCTAATATCCCGGTCGGATGCCAGCCCTTGGTATGGTAGTGGTCAGGTTCACGCCGTGCCAGTTCCGCCCAGACTTCGTAGCCAGCCGCGTAGGCCACGACCATGTCGCGCCCACTTGCGCCGAGCGCTTGTGCCTCAGCCAAAATAGCAGGTACCAGGACGGTGCTCGGGTGCCCCTTGATCGCGACGTCGTCAAAGTCCAGCGCGTGCGCCGCGACACCATTGATCCAGGCGGCTTCCGGGGCACTGGCCGTTCGGCTACCAAACGTCAGGGTGGAAGGCCCAGGCGGTGGCGCCAGGACATCGAGCAATATCCGCGTAGGCGGCTCGTCGCGCCCTGCCAGCATCACGCCGACACAGTCGGTGAAGCCGGTGTGAATGACCTCGAGCGCGTCGGCGGGAATTTGTTCAAATTTGAGTTGCGCAACAAACGCGCCGAGCGCTCTGGTGATGTCAGTCATTGCTCAAGGCTCCTTGGTTTGTGCTTGCGCAGCCACCTTCTGGCGCAGTTTGGCCAGCGAACCCCCTTTCATCACCGACCCGGGCAGAGGATGGCCAACGATTTGTTCGGCCAAGAGTGCGGATTCGATGATCTTGTCGAGATCAATGCCGGTTTCAATCCCCATTTCCT
>CAIJKV010000243.1 GCA_903821335.1 uncultured beta proteobacterium | reverse complement strand
GCCCCGCGATGCGCCTTCTTCAAACAACAGGGCGCAGGCCTCGGGGTCACGGGCTGACTGTGCTTCAAAAAGCAACGGTAGTGTCAGGGGCCGCGTGTCTGTTGCAATCTTGGGTCCGGCAGCGCTGGCCAGGAGCGCCTCACGTTCTGCCTGCCCAACAATCGAAATAGCTCCGATTGCCGTCTGGGCCAGTTCCGGCAAGTTCCTGATCAGGTGCGTCAGCCGTTTAAGCAGCGAGGCAGCCTGTTCAGCGTCAATGCGCGTGCGGTCAAACGTAAACCTGAGCGTGAGATCGGTCGGGCCGGGGATCACGCCAAGCGCGATGGGGTAACTTGTCCCGTCATGGCCCTTGATATCGAGCAAATCCAGGTTGCCGACCCGGACGGCAGAGGTGTCCTTTGGGAAGTTTTCGAAAACAAACAGCGCTTCAAACAGCGCCTGCCCATGCAGGGCAGCTTGTGCCTGGATGCCGATCAAGCCAAGATGCGCGTGTGCATCCTGTTCGACCTGGGCATTTTGTTGCTGACGCAACCAGTCCACCAGCGGTTCACCAGACGGCAGTCGGATACACAGCGGCAAGGTGTCGATAAACAGTCCGATTGCCTGATCAATACCCTGCACCGAGGTGGTGCGTCCGTTGTGGACGTTGCCGATCACAATCTCGTCGACACGGCTGATGCGCCCGAGCAGGAGCGCGTAGAGCCCCAACAGGATTGTCGCAGGCGTGAGTCCATGCCGTCGTCCAAAGTTCTCAAGGTGCTGACTGGTCTGCGCGTCTAGTTGTTCGAAGACCTCGCCGTTTCCCGGCAGACTTTGGCGGGGGGCGGGGAATTGGATGCGACTGGGACCCGAGAGCGTACGCAGGTGCTGTTGCCAGTAGCGTTGCGCGGGTGCGCGTTCCTGTTGGGCAAGCCAGGACAAATGGTCTTGCCAGGCCAGAGGCTGCACAAGACTTGCCGGCTGTTGCGTCAGCTCCGCCTCGTAAAGACTCGCCAACTCGCGCATCAGCACAGGCATGGACCAGCCATCCAGGAGCAGATGATGATTGGAGATCATGACAACATATTGCCCGTCGCCAAGTTCCCCGATGCGCAGACGGATGAGCGGTCCACGTTCCAAGTCAAAAGGCGCAAGGAGATCTTGTGCCTGGAGCGCGGCGAGTCGTTCGCCCGCTGTGCCGGCGAGTGCAATGATCTGGTCGTCACGCGCCGTGTCGTCGAGGATGACACCAAGACCGGGGCCAATATGCGCCGGCGCGCACAGCAGACGCAAGATGGCATGACGCTTGACCAGAAATGCCCAGGCCCGCTGCATGGCGGCGGTATCCAGTGCACCCTGCAACACCATGGCAACTTGAATGTGGCAAGGATCGGGTGAGCCTTGCGTGCGCGCCATGCTGACGAAGGCCAGGCCTTGTTGCGCGGGGGTGAGTGGTACGACGTCCTGCAGGTCCGGATAGGCGGCCAGCAGGGCATCCAGTTCATCCTGCCCAAGCACGCATTGATGGGCCGCAGCCTGCGTCGAGACCAGAGGGAAGTCCGAAGGGGTGTGGCGCACTGCAAGCGGCGCAGACAGGCAGTGTTGCGTCACCATCATCAGCGATGCTTCGAAGTGCCGCGCGAGGCTCTGCATCGTGGCCGCGTCGTGGGCCTCGAGACAATAGCTGACTTTGAAACTCAGGGCGCCCGAGGGTTCGAGCATGGCGTTGAATTCGATCAGGTGCTTGCGGGCACGCGATAAATCGTCCAGCGCTGTGCCGGTTTCGTTTTGCAAGACCTGCCATGTCTGGTGGTCGGTATCTTGACGGGTGTTGTGTGTGTGCCCGATCGGGTGGTCGGTCTGGTTTTGTTCGAATCTGCCGAGGTAGTTGAAGACGATTTCAGGCTCAGGGAGGGCGTGTTGCGCGAGGCGCGAACCTGGGTCGAGGTGCCTGAGGATGCCGTAGCCGAGGCCTTTGTC
>CAIJKV010000242.1 GCA_903821335.1 uncultured beta proteobacterium | reverse complement strand
TGCGCGTTGGTGCTCGACACCCTGGTGGGGATAGTCGAGAAACACCTGATGAAATGGCAGCCCAAGTCGGGCGAGACTGAAAAACTCTAATTACGTGGCGCGTTGCGCGTCGATTAGTCCGTCGAGTTTGCGCGAGTCCGCCACGAACGCCCGGATGCCCTCGGACAGCTTTTCGCTGCCCATGGCGTCCTCGTTGAGCAAGAACCTGAATTGGATTTCGTCCGAGGGCAACTTCTGCTGCACGGTCGCCCTGGCACTGGCTTGGGTCAGGCAGGCTGCAACGCTGCCCTCAGACCCCGCAAGGTTTGCCAGCAGATCGGGGCTGATGGTCAGCAGGTCGCAGCCAGCCAGCGCCAGGATCTGGCCCACATTCCTGAAGCTGGCACCCATGATTTGCGTGGGAATGCCAAACGTCTTGTAGTAGCTATAGATACGTGACACGGACTGCACGCCCGGGTCGTTTGCGCCGCTGTGGGCGGCCTCGTCCCAGTTGCCGCCCAGTTGCTTCTTGTGCCAGTCGTAGATACGGCCGACAAACGGCGAAATCAAGCGCACGCCAGCGTCGGCGCAGGCCACGGCCTGTACCAGTGAAAAGAGCAGGGTCAGGTTGCAGCGAATTCCTTCGGACTCGAGTACCCGGGCGGCCTGGATGCCTTCCCAGGTCGAGGCAATTTTGATCAGCACACGTTCACGCTCAAACCCGGCTGCCTGATAGAGCCCGATGACGCGTCGGGCACGGTCAATCGTGCCGCGCGTGTCAAAAGACAGGCGCGCGTCGATTTCCGTCGACACCCGGCCTGGCACGATATTGAGGATTTCACGCCCGAACGACACCAGCAGGTGGTCGACGATTTCGGCTGTCGGGGCGTGGGGCATATCTCGTACACAGCGCTCAAGCAGGGGCTTGTAGGCGTCCTGTCCGACGGCCTTAAGGATTAGTGAGGGGTTGGTTGTGGCATCCGTTGGCTGATAGCGACGCATGCTCTCAAAATCGCCCGTATCGGCGACAACGGTGGTGGTGGTACGCAGGGATTCGAGAAGAGTGGCCATCGGGTTATACTTCCAAGGTTTGCTTATTTGATTTTTCGACACCGGGGTTCACTGTGCTGCCAAACATTTTTCCAGAAGGATCTGTCGGGGGAAACCGCGGTCTTCCACCCGCAATTCTAGCCTTGGCAGATGGAACACTGTTTAAAGGTGTTTCGATAGGCGCCGAAGGCCACATGGTTGCCGAGGTCGTGTTCAACACCGCCATGACGGGCTACCAGGAAATTCTGACCGATCCGAGCTACAGCGGCCAGATCGTCACGCTGACCTATCCACACATCGGTAATACCGGCATCAATCCAGAAGATGTTGAATCCTCCAAGATTCATGCCGCGGGCCTGGTGGTGCGCGACTGCCCGGCGCTGCTTTCGAATTTTCGCTCGACCCAGTCGCTGCCGGACTACCTGCGGTCACAGGGTATCGTGGCTATTTCCAACATCGACACCCGCAAACTGACCCGCATCTTGCGTGACGGTGGCGCCCAGGGCGGTTGCCTCTTCGTCGGCGACGACGCGGAAAAAGCCCTCGAACTGGCGCGTACGTTTCCCGGCATGTCCGGTCAGGATCTTGCCAAGGTCGTCTCAGCCAAGGTCTCGTCGAACTGGACCGAGACCACCTGGCAACTTGGGGTGGGCTATGGTCTGAATGACAGCCAAAGCCCCCACGTGGTGGCCTACGATTTTGGCGTCAAGTCCAATATCCTTCGACTGCTTGCCGAGCGCGGATGCCGCATCACGGTGGTACCGGCCCAGACTTCGGCCGAAGACGTGTTCAAGCTCAATCCGGACGGTGTCTTCCTGTCGAACGGCCCAGGCGACCCAGATCCTTGTGACTACGCGATTGCGGCCACCAAGGTCTTCCTTGCGCGCAAGCTACCGTTGTTCGGGATTTGCCTCGGGCAACAGATCATGGGCCTGGCGCTAGGTGCCAAGACCGTGAAAATGAAAACCGGGCACCACGGCTCGAACCATCCCGTGCAGGAACTGTCAACGGGCCGTGTGTTCATTACCGCCCAGAACCATGGTTTCGCGGTCGATGCCGCCAGCTTGCCCGCCAACGCGCGGGTGACCCACGTGTCACTGTTCGACGGGACGTTGCAGGGCTTTGAACTCACCGACCGTCCCGCTTTCTGCTTTCAAGGGCACCCAGAGGCCAGCCCGGGCCCACACGACATCGTTGTGCTGTTCGATCAATTCATGAGCCTGATGGCTGGCCACAACAAGTAAAGAGTCACCATGCCCAAGCGTACAGACATTAAAAGCATTCTCATCATCGGTGCCGGCCCCATCATCATCGGGCAGGCCTGCGAGTTCGACTACTCAGGCGCACAGGCCTGCAAGGCCCTGAAGGCCGAGGGGTATCGCACGATCCTGGTCAATAGCAATCCGGCCACGATCATGACCGACCCCGAAACGGCGGACGTGACCTACATCGAGCCCATTACCTGGCAGGTGGTCGAGCGCATCATCGAAAAAGAGCGCCCCGACGCAGTGCTGCCCACCATGGGTGGACAGACAGCGCTGAATTGCGCGCTCGATCTCGACCGTCACGGCGTGCTCCAGAAATACGGTGTCGAGCTGATTGGTGCCAACGCCGAGGCCATCGACAAGGCCGAAGATCGCCAGAAATTCAAGATGGCCATGACCTCGATCGGTCTGGAGTCCGCAAAATCAGGCGTGGCCCACACCCTGGAAGAAGCTTGGGAAGTTCAGCGCCGTATTGGTGACGAAGCCGGCACCTCAGGTTTCCCGGCTGTGATCCGCCCCAGCTTTACCCTGGGAGGCAGTGGTGGCGGCATTGCCTACAACGCCGAAGAG
>CAIJKV010000241.1 GCA_903821335.1 uncultured beta proteobacterium | reverse complement strand
GTCATCAAAATGCAGTCCGGCGGTCGGGGCGGCGACGGCGCCGGGCGCGCGCGCATACACAGTTTGGTAACGCTGGAGGTCTTGCGCGTCTGGCAGGTGCGTGATGTAGGGCGGCAGGGGAATGGTGCCGTGTTGTTCCAGCAGTTCAAGCACTGGGTCGTTGAATTTAAGGATAAACAAGTCGTTGTCGCGACCCAGTACCGTGACGTCAAGGGCCTCGGCCAAGCGCATGGTGGTGCCCGCAGGGGGGGGCTTGCTGGCCCGGATGTGAGCCAGAGCCGTGAACGTGTCCGTGACGCGCTCAATCAGTACTTCAACTTTGCCACCGCTTGCCTTGTGGCCAAACAGGCGTGCCTTGATCACACGGGTGTCGTTGAACACCAGCAAGTCGTTGGGCCGCAGCCGCGCCGCCAGGTCGAGGAACAGACGGTCATGCACCGCCCCCAGCGCATCGACATGCAGCAATCGGCTGGCCGTGCGGGCAGGGGCCGGCGTCTGGGCAATCAGCTCAGGCGGCAGGTGGTAATCAAAATCGGCAACAGTCAGGGAATTGGGCACGCTATCGGGGAATTGGTCGGGAAGACCGCGCATTTTAAGCCTGTCCGCGGGCTTTTTTTGTATGCTGTGGCCTTGCACAGGTAAATTAGGTGGGTGGTATGACGGTCTGGATCATCGCGGGACTCAGGATGTTGACGTTGGGCGTGGCTGGCCTGGCGCTACTGCCGGCGCTGGTCTGGGGGCAGGGCTTGCCGCCAGAACTGACCCGGGCCTGGGCGCAGACCAAGATTCCGGAGTCCTCGCTGTCGGTAGTTGTTCAGGAAATTGGCGGACCTCGCCTGTTTGCGATCAATGCCGAGCAGCCCCGCAACCCGGCCTCCGTCATGAAACTGGTGACAACCTATGCTGCAATCTCCCGGCTGGGGCCCACGTTTGTCTGGCACACTGATTTTCTGACGCAGCCGGGTGCCAGGGTGAGTCCGGCCGGCGCCTTGTCCGGGCCCCTGTATCTGCGGGCCAGTGGCGACCCGGTGCTGATGTTGCAAGACTTATGGCGCCTGATGCGCGAACTGCGCTTGCGGGGGATCAAGGATATTTCGGACATCGTGGTGGACCGATCCATGTTCGGTGAGGTCACGATCGACCCGGGTTCATTTGACGGCGCGGCTGACCGCCCCTACAACGCCAGCCCTGACACGTTCATGATCGGGTTTGGCGCTGTGCGACTCGTTTTCATGCCTGACCCGGCCACGCGCACCTGGAAGTCTTTCGTCGATCCGGCCATCCCTGGCGTGCAGGTGGACAGCAATATCGAGTGGAGCGACGCGAAGTGCCAGGGTTCTCCCGTCGTGTCGACCGAAACGACCCTTGTGGACGGCAACGTCCGGTTCAGGGTGTCGGGCAAGGCGGCAGGATCCTGTGGCGAATTTGACGTGTTCAGACTGGCGTTTTCGCAGCAGGAGTACGCAGCCCGCTTGTTGCGCACCATGTGGCAAGAACTCGGTGGCACCATGACCGGGAAAGTGCTCACAGGGGAGACCCCTGCCGATGCCGTGCCGGTCGCCTCGCACGAATCCCCGCCGCTGTCGGAGGTGATTCGCCTGATCAACAAGCGCAGTAACAATGTCATGACACGCGTGCTGTTGCTGACGCTTGGGGCGCAGGCGGGACGCCGCCCGGCTACGGTGGCCAATAGCGCCGAGGTCGCCCGGCAAGTCCTGGCCAGACAGGGACTGGACATGACAGGTTTGGTGCTCGACAACGGCTCGGGGCTCTCTCGCACAGGCGTGGTGTCAGCCGACAGCCTGGCTCAGATGCTGCAAAAGGCCTGGATGTCACCGGTGATGCCGGAGTTTGTCTCGTCGCTGTCGATCCTGGGTGTGGACGGCACGGCGCGCAACCGTTTGCGCGAGATATCCACGCAGTCACTCGCGCATGTCAAGACCGGTTCACTGCGCGATGTGCGCTCGATCGCGGGCTATGTGTGGGGTGCCAGCGGCAAGCGCTATGTCGTGGTCAGCATGGTCAACAACGAGCGGGCGAACGAAGCGCGTTCCTTTGAAAACGCACTGATATCCTGGTTGACGGCCCACTAATCCGACGCGTGCCCGGGGCGCGCGAAAAATTGGCCGATAATGACTGATTGCAGCAGGAGAGTGCCCATGTCCTTGCATCAAACTGATCGCACGCCCGCCAGTCGACCGGTGCTGCACATGACCGCAGGCATCGCGCCGGGCGGTTGTGGCCGAGTGGTTCGTGCCACGGTCCTGTTCGCGGTCCTGTTGTGCGGGGCGACGGGCGCGGCACGGGCCGAGGTTTGCAACGCCCGGTTCTTTCATAACGGCGGCGCAATAGAAATTGTCGGGTCCGGTGTGGTGACGGTGTCGGCCAAACTTGATTTCAGCAAGGTCAGCAAAACCTCTGCCGAGGTTTGCCAGGCCCAGGTCAACGGCAATGCCAGTTATGCCTTGATGGGCTTTCTGGGTGGGTCGACTGACGTCGATCACCTGATGCGGGTCAATGGCCTGACGACCAGCCTGACCAAGTCCGATGCGGGCCCCGGCCCAGATGCGGCATCGCTGGATCTGCGCATGTTCAGCCTGTTCGGCTATGGCGTGCCGATTCGTTCGGTGGGGCAGCGCCTGCCTGCACAGGCCTTCAAGATCTTGTTGGGGCCTGCCGACAAACCGACCACCCCCATGGTGGTCAGGACAGGCGAAAAAACAGTGGGCACGCGTCAAGCCATTCAGACTGCGCTTGGCCAGCAGAGTTGCTGGCCGGTGCGGTATGACCGCAACACGGATCCCACCATGGCCAATATCCGTGGCGTGACGTTGCCGGTGCCGGCGATTCAGTCCCGTGTCACGGACTGGTTTTGTCCCACCGTCAACCTGGTCATGAAGCAGGAAATCGAGCAATCCGGCCAACGGGCAGTGATCGAGGTGACATCGGTCAAATGAATGCATTTTCATGGTGTATTGACGGCTGTTAGGCTGCTATGATGAAAAATCAACAGTAAGTTTCAGGAGATTCAAATGGACAAGAAAGACATCCACGCTGCGGCGTCCCACGCGCAGGAAAAGGTGATCGACGTGCTCAAGACTAGCCTTGACGATGCTGAAGGGTTGTTGCGTGAAGCGGCCGCCGCTTCGGGCGAGCGTGCCGACGAGTTGCGTGAACTCGCGCTCAAGTCGCTGCGGGCCACGCGCGAAGCGCTCTATGACACACAGGATGCGGTGCTTGCGCGCGGGCGCAAGGCTGCGCGTGCGACGGATGATTACGTGCACGACAATCCCTGGCAGGCAGTTGCCGCGTCTGGTCTGGTGGGCCTGTTGCTCGGTCTGCTGATCAGCCGTCGCTGATCGCTCATGGCGATCAGGGAAACACTCAGCGGTGCGGCGAGCGACTTGGTCGCCATGCTGCACACGCGGCTTGAATTGTTCAGCGTCGAACTGGCTCAAGAGAAATCCCGCCTGTTCTGCCTGCTGGGCATGGCTTGTGCGGCGCTGTTGTTTCTGGTGTTCGCGCTGCTGGTGTTTTCGCTTTTTGTGGTGGCCCTGTTCTGGGACACGGACCACCGGTTTCTGGTGATCGGATTGCTGGCTGGTTTTTACGCTTTGGCTGGCCTGGCGTTGCTCGCAGTCGTCCGTTATCGTCTGAAAACGGGTGCCACGCCGTTCGGCGCCACGATCGACGAATTGGGTCGCGATGCGCAAATGTTTTCCGTGTGGCGTCGGCAGGTCGCAGTGCCTCAGGCCGAGCCTGAGCCCGAGGATGACCCCGACATAGTGGTTTCCCTCCGTCGCCGGGGTGGCGCATGAGCAATCACCAATCACGCGCGGTCGACCGGCTCGTGCGCATTGAGTTGTTGCGTGCGCGCGCCGCCCTTGAGCGCGATTCGCTTGCCGCGCGCGCCGATCAGCTTTGCGATGCGCTCGATCCAAAGTTGTGGTTTGGGCGATTGACCGGCGCGCGTGGTGGAAATTTGCTGCTTCAGGGCGTGAGCCTGCTCCGCAGATACCCATTTCTGACGTCTGCCTTGTCTACTTTGCTGCTGGGCAAACGCTGGCGTTTGCTCAAGTGGGGTGGCGCGGCGCTGGCTGCCGTGCTGGCGGCTCGCGCGACGCGAGGTCGGCGCGACAGCAACGAATCTTGATCCAGTCGTGGGCCGCACGCGTGTTGGCATTGACTGACCTCCTGCGCCGCAGTGGTGTCTTGTGGGTCGGGCTGCTGTTGTTGGTCGGGGTCGCGCTGG
>CAIJKV010000240.1 GCA_903821335.1 uncultured beta proteobacterium | reverse complement strand
TTCACTGAATTTCTTGGCCAGCAGTTTGTAAATTTCCCAGTCAGTCTTGCTTTCCCACAACGGCTGTACGGCTTCGCTCAAGGGATGAATGAAGGGGTGCATGTCGGAGGTGTTCAGATCGTCCTTTTCATACCAGGTTGCCGTGGGCAGCACGATGTCGCCATAGAGACAGGTGGTGCTCATCCGGAAATCAAGCACGGTCACCAGGTCGAGCTTTCCTTCTGCTGCCTCTTCGCGAAACTTGACCTCGCTGGGTCTGATGGCGGTGGACTCATCACTGAACAGCGCGTTCTGGGTGCCCAGCAGATACTTCAGGAAATATTCGTGGCCCTTGCCGCTTGAGCCCAGAATGTTCGAGCGCCACACAAACATGTTGCGCGGGAAATTTGCGGGGTTGTCGGGATCGTCGCAGCTCATGTTGAGCGCACCGCTTTTCAACATCTCAGCCGCATACGCGACCGGATCCTTGCCAGCGGCTTGCGCTGCGGCCACGACGTCAAGCGGGTTGGTCTGCAACTGCGGGGCAGAGGGCAGCCACCCCATCCGTTCGGATTTAGCGTTCATGTCCAGCATGCTCATCTGGTCATATTTGGCGACATCAGCGGTGGGCGCCAGGATTTCGCTCAGATGCAGTTTTTCATGCCGCCACTGGCTGGTGTGGGCATAGAAGAAGCTCGTGCCATTCATCTGACGTGGCGGACGCGACCAGTCAAGGGCGAACGCCAGGGGTGCCCAGCCGAACTGCGGACGCAGCTTTTCCTGACCCACGTAGTGCGCCCAGCCACCACCACTCTGACCCACGCAGCCACACATCATCAGCATGTTGATGATGCCGCGGTACGTCATGTCCATGTGGTACCAGTGGTTCAGCGCGGCACCGACGATCACCATGGACTTGCCATGGGTGTCGTGTGCATTTTGCGCAAACTCACGCGCGACCTGGATCACCAGCTCGGGACGCACAGTGGTGTGCTTTTGCTGCCAGGCTGGTGTGTAGGGGATGTCCTGCTCGTAATTTGAGGCGACATTGCCGCCACCCAGACCACGGTCGATGCCGTAGTTCGCCATTTGCAGGTCATACACCGTGGTCACCAGCGCGATGTCGCCGTTTGCCAGCGTGATCCGCTTGACTGGCACATTACGCACCAGCAACTCGTCGTGCTCTGCCCCGAAATACGGGAACGCGACACCCGCCACATCGTCACGCTGATCAATCAGGCTCAACACCGCGTCGATCTCCCGACCCGACGCCGCATCCTTCTTTTCCAGGTTCCAGCGTCCAACCTGGCGTCCGTCGTTGACTTGACCCTCGCCCCAGCGCAAGCCAATCGCGCCATTGGGAACCACCAGCTCACCCGTGTTGCCGTCGATGAGCAGTGTTTTCCAGTCAGGATTGTTGGCCTCACCGTGGTTGTCCGCAAGGTGGGACGCACGCAGAAAGTGATCGGGAACCAGCGCGCCGTTATGTTCCTTGAGCAGCACCAGCATCGGCATGTCGGTGTACTGCTTGGCATAGCTGCTGAAATATTCCGACTTGCCGCTCAGGTGGAATTCTTTAAGAATCACGTGACCCATTGCCATGGCCAGCGCGGCATCGGTACCCTGCTTGGGTGCCAGCCAAATGTCACCAAATTTGACCATCTCGCCATAGTCGCTTGAGATCGCGACGGTCTTTGTGCCCTTGTAGCGCACCTCGGTATAGAAGTGGGCGTCAGGCGTGCGAGTCTGTGGAACATTCGAGCCCCACACCAGCAGGTAGGTCGAGTTGTACCAGTCGGCCGACTCCGGCACGTCAGTCTGTTCGCCCCAGACCTGGGGGCTGGCTGGCGGCAGATCGCAGTACCAGTCATAAAAACTCAGACACGCACCGCCAATCAGGCTCAGGTAACGCGCGCCTGCGGCATACGACACCATCGACATGGCGGGAATCGGCGAAAAACCGATCACACGGTCGGGGCCAAATTTCTTGATCGTCAGGGCATTGGCTGCCGCAATGATTTCCGTGGCGGTATCCCAGTCGGCACGTACAAAGCCACCCAGGCCGCGCACGCTCTTGTAGCGGCGGGCGCGCTCGGGATTCTGGCTGATGTATTCCCAAGCCGGAATCGGATCCATGGTCTTGCGCGCCTCACGCCACATTTCCATCAACCGGCCACGCACCATCGGATGTTTGACGCGCTGGGCCGAATACACATACCAACTGTAGGACGCGCCGCGCGGACAACCACGCGGTTCGTGATTAGGCAGGTCGGGACGCGTGCGGGGGTAGTCGGTCTGCTGGGTTTCCCAGGTGATCAGGCCGTTTTTAACGTAGACCTTCCAGGAACACGATCCCGTGCAGTTCACGCCGTGTGTCGAACGCACGACCTTGTCATGCTGCCAGCGCTGGCGGTAGGCATCTTCCCATTTACGGTCTTCATCCACGACCGCGCCGTGCCCGTCTGAGAACGTTTCCTTGACGCGGGACAGAAACCGCAGCCGATCTAAAAAGTGACTCATTACCTTTCTCCATATCTGCGCATTGTGAGACGTGACCGCCTGTGAACAGCTTAGGTCCGACCATCAAACAAACATATTCGCCAAGCGCACAGCCAACGACTTTTTTTAGTGGGGGCACGCCTAGTCCTAAAGGACTAGGCGTGCACGTTTAGCAGGGCATCGGCGCGTTGCGGCGCGAATACCAGAACCAGGTCACGAGCAGGCACGTGGCATAAAAAGCGATGAAGCACCAGAGTGCGGCGTGCGGCGTGCCGGTCATGTCGATCGCGGTACCGAAGCTCTTTGGAATGAAGAACCCGCCGTATGCCCCGATTGCGCCCGAAAAACCAAGAACCGCGGCGGCCTCCTTGCCGCCATCAAGCATGGCCTGGCGCTGCGCGCCTTCGTCCTTGTTCGCAGCTTGCTGGCGCTCATTGAGAAAAATCACCGGGATCATGCGAAAGGTCGAACCGTTACCGATGCCGGTCAGTGCAAACAGCACGATAAACATGATCAGGAAGCCCTCAAAACTTCCAGCGTTTGCACCATTAGGCAGGAAATACAGCACGCCCAGCACGGCCAGGATCATCCCCAGGAAAGTCCAGAACGTGACGCGCGCGCCACCCATCTTGTCTGAAACCCATCCACCCACCGGGCGCACCAGGGCACCGACCAAGGGACCGAGAAACGCATACTTGGTTGGATTGACATTGGGAAACTGAGATTGCGTGAGCAAGGCAAGTCCGGCCGAAAAGCCGATAAAGGAACCGAACGTACCAAGATAGAGCCAGCACATCAGCCAGTTATGCTTACGCTTGAAGATCACCGCCTGGTCGGCGAAAGAGGCCTTAGCATCGGCGATGTCGTTCATGCCAAACCAGGCCGCCAGTGACGAGATGACGATAAATGGAACCCAGACGAAGCCGGCGTTTTGCAGCCAGATGGTTTTGCCCTCGCCCGCCACGGTGTAGGCATGGCCTTCGCCGCCGAGCGCGCCAAACACCGCTAGCGAAATGACAAGCGGTGACACAAACTGCACGACCGACACGCCAAGGTTGCCGATCCCGGCATTCAGACCCGTTGCCAGACCTTTCTTGGCTTTTGGAAAGAAGAAACTGATGTTTGCCATGGATGAGCTGAAGTTGCCACCGCCGAAGCCGCAAAGCAACGCCAGCACCAGCAACGTGGGGTAACTGGTCGAAGTATCACGCAGGGCGAAGCCCATGCCTAGCGCCGGGATCAGCAAGCTGGCCGTGGAAATCGCGGTCCATCTGCGGCCACCGAAGATGGGCACCAGGAAGGAATAGAAAATGCGTAACGTGGCGCCCGACAAGGCTGGCAGGGCGGTCAGCCAGAACATCTGGTTCTTGCTGAAGCTGAATCCAGCTTTATTGAGGTTCACGACCACCACTGACCACAGCATCCATACAATGAAGGCGAGCATCAGGGCAGGGATCGAGATCCAGAGATTGCGCTGGGCAATGCGCTCACCACCTTCTTTCCAGAAGGCGGCTTGCTCAGGCTCCCAGCGTTTCAGTACATAGGGTGTAGACATCATCGACTCCGATGAATGCCGGCTGTGGACTGCATGATGCAGTGGACACGCAGCCGGCGGGTTGAACGTTCGGGATTTCTATCAATCAGTGACTGGTCGCGACGCCGGGAATCGCTGTCACTTTGCTCTTGCCCGCACCGTGATGTCGAAAGCTGTAGTGCATCCAGACCAGCGACACACACACCGTGCCGTAGAGCAGCATGAAACTGGAAGAGCGCACACCAGTGATGTCGACCATCGCACCAAACATAATCGGGAGCACAAAGCCGCCCAGGCCGCCAGCCAGTCCCACCACGCCTGACACCGCGCCAATATTGCCGGTGAAGTCATCTGAGATGAACTTGAAAACTGACGCTTTGCCGATGGCCATGGCAATCCCGACCACGAACAACAGAATGGTGAACAGGGTCGGCGTCAGGCCAAGGTGGAAGTCACGTGGTCCGCCGACAGTCAGAATGGTGAAGCTCGTCTGGGGATAGCTCAACAGGAAGAACGCGATCCAACACACCCACATCACCCACCAAGTGGTCTTGTAGGCACCGTACCGGTCGGAAATCCAACCGCCCAGGGCGCGCAGCACGCCGCCTGGCAAGGAAAAGCAGGCGGCAAGCAGAGCCGCCGTCTGGAGGTCGAAGCCATACTCGCCGACGTAGTACTTGGTCATCCACAGCGCCAGCGCCACATAGCCGCCGAACACCACCGAGTAATACTGGCAATAGCGCCAGACGCGCGGGTCCTTCAGCATTTTCATCTGGTCCGAAAAGCTGACGGTCTGCGGCACATTGTGTGATTTTTCAGTCGCTGAAAAGATCCAGAACAAGACGGAAGTGATCAGCATCACGACTGAATAGACCTGCGGGACAATGGTCCAGGACCCGCCAGCGGCCACCATCAGGACCGGAGCGACGAACTTGGTCAGCGCCGAACCCGAATTGCCAGCGCCAAACACCCCCATGGCCAGACCCTGGCGGTTCCTGGGGAACCAGCGGGCGACATAGGGGGTTCCGACAGAAAAAGATCCTCCGGCCAGGCCCACGAACAAACCGATCACCAGAAACTGCCAGTACGCCGTGGCATACGACATCAGCCAAATTGGCACGACGGTGCTGATCATCAGCAGGAAAAAGACGATGCGCCCACCGAAACGGTCGGTCCAGATGCCCAGTGGCACGCGGATCAACGAACCGCTCAGCACCGGCATGGCTGCGAGCAAACCGAATTCGGTTTCGTTCAGGCCCAGTTGCTTCTTGATCGGAATCCCGATCACGGCAAACATCATCCAGACTGCAAAACAGATCGTGAACGCAAAGGTGCTCGAGGCGAGCACCATAATTGGTTTGCGTGTTTGCGGGTTCATTTGGACCGCCTCCTCATACACTTTTCAGTGTGATCAAGGCTACGCGGGGGTATTGCCTTTGCCCATCAGTCAGTAGCGGGGGGTGCTGCCTTCAATCGGGCTAGGACGCCTAGTCCTTTTGGGTGAGTGGCATGACCGGGACCGGCGCGGGATCTGCGGCAGAAACACCGAATAACCACTCTGGCTGGTATGCCAATGAGGCAAAACGCCCGCAAAGTGGGCAAAATCGCTTCTATACCCTATCCGTACCCTACTTAAGTACTACCTGAAACCACCCAAATGCAGCGTGGCAGAAATGACTGGAAAAGCGCACAATGCAGACCATGGAACAAGCTCTTTCACCCCTGATTGACCGCTTCGGACGAAAAATCGATTACCTGAGGCTAAGCGTCACGGATCGCTGCGATCTGCGCTGCAGCTATTGCCTGCCAAAAAGCTTCAAGGGTTACCAGGAGCCAAAAAACTGGTTGACCTTCGACGAGATCGAAAGAGTCATCGGCCTGTTTGCGAGGCTGGGAACATCCCGGGTACGCCTGACGGGTGGAGAACCGCTGTTGCGCCGCAATCTGCCGCTGCTGGCCGCACGCCTGCATGCCCTGCCTGGCATCACTGACCTGTCCTTGTCGACGAACGCGACGCAATTGCCCAAGCACGCCACGGCTCTGCGGGCGGCAGGCGTGAGTCGACTCAACATTAGTCTCGATACGTTGTCGCGTGAGTGCATGACACAGATCACCGGGCGCGACTCGCTCGATGCCGTCATGGCCGGCCTGGATGCCGCGCAGGCAGCTGGTTTCTCACCCATCAAACTCAACATGGTCGTCATGCCAGACGTAAACGTCGGCGAAGTGCAGGCCATGGCCGATTTTTGTATTTCGCGCGGCTTTATCCTCAGGCTGATTGAAACTATGCCCATGGGTAGTACCGGGCTCGGGTCCGGCTACACGCCTCTGGGGCCGATTGTCGACCAGTTGCGCGAGCGCTTTGACCTGATTCCGGAAATCCTGGAACTCGGTGGTGGTCCGGCACGTTACTGGCGTACGCAAGACGGGCGAGGCCAGATCGGCGTCATCACTCCGATCAGCCAGCATTTCTGCGCAACCTGTAACCGGGTCCGACTTGCAGTGGACGGCACGCTATACCTATGCCTCGGTCAAGAAGAGAAACTTGAACTCAGGCCGCTCCTGCGCGGCGGTGCGACCGATGAAGCACTCATCGCCGCACTACGTGGAGCCATTGAACTTAAGCCTGAAAAACATGAGTTCCGACAAGCGCCGACAAAAATTATCCGTTTCATGTCACAGACGGGCGGCTAACCCGGCGGACTATCATGGCTCAGCACGACCTCGAGAAACGCTTCACCGGGTTCGAGCGTTTTCAGCAAATTTACTACGGCGGAGGTGTCCAAGCGGGCCTCCTGGCACGCCACCTCTGGTACGTGAACATCGCAGCGGACGAATGGCTTGATGCCTCAGGCCGTCCGCGCGCGTTGCTACCTGTGGTCTGTGCCCTGGACCGAAAGGGGATGCGTCCAAACAAGGGCGCACCCGTCACAGCATGAACATCCTGGGCATTGTGGGCAGTTCAGGCTCTGGTAAAACCACACTCATCGAGGCTGTCCTGCCCCACTTTGCGGCCCGGGGAATGCGCGTCAACGTCATCAAGCACAGTCACCATGATTTCGAACTTGAACCCGCAGGCAAGGATAGTTATCGATTTCGAGCGGCAGGGGCCGCCGAAGTGATGGTGTGCTCGCCCTATCGCTACGTGCTGTTCCATGAACTGCGCAAGGAAGTCGAACCCACTCTCGAGGCTCAAGTTGCCAGGCTCACCCCGGCAGACCTGACGCTTGTGGAAGGTTTTCATCTTCATCCGATCCCCCGCATCGAGGTTTTCCGGCCCAGTCTTGGCCGTCTTCCCCGTTATCCGGATTTGCCTGATGTCCTGGCGGTGGCAAGCGACACGCAACTGGACTGCGCCTTGCCGGTATGGCCCCTGAACAATCCATCACGCATCGTCGACCTGATGCTCGAATGGCTGGCGTCTTCAGACCCTGCGTCGACCGTAATTCGGTGACTCACATGGAAATCTCGGGCGATAATCAACCTATTGTCAGTCAATCTGGCGTGGGAACGGGTCGAATGGGAATCAACTGGCGTTCGCCGATCGGGCGTCACCACAAACTGGGCGTTCGACTGGTCTCGGTG
>CAIJKV010000239.1 GCA_903821335.1 uncultured beta proteobacterium | reverse complement strand
GACGCGTCAAAGCCGCCGTCCACCGCCAGGAATTGACCGTTGATAAAGCTGGCGGCCGGACTGCACAGAAAGCCCACCGCATTGGCGATTTCTTCGGGTGTGCCATAGCGGTTAAGTGGAATCGTGTCGTAGTAGTCGGAACGGATCGCGACGCTGTGCACCAGCTTGGCCATTTCAGTGTCGACCGGGCCGGGTGCCACGGCGTTGGCGCGGATCCCCACCGTGCCGAGTTCGACGGCCAGTTGCTTGGTGAAATGCAGCAAGGCTGCCTTGCTGGTGCCGTAGGCCACGCGCAGGGTGCTGGCGCGCAGCCCGGAAATGGACGCGATGTTGACGATGGCGCCGCTGCCATGCTTGCGCATGACCGGCACACACGCTTGCGAGCACAGGAAAGCGCCGTCCAGGTTAGTGCCCATCACGTGACGGAATTCTTCGAAGGTGGTTTCACCAAGCGGCTTGAACACAGCGACCCCGGCGTTATTGACCAGCGCATCAATTCGACCGAAGGCAGTCTCGACCTGGTCGATGGCGGCCTGCACCTGGTGGGGTACCGAGACATCACAGTGCAGGGCGAGCACCCACTCAGGGTTGGCCAGGTCTTTCTCAGTCTGACGCAGCGTCACGGCGTCGATATCAAGCAGGGCGACACGGTACTCGTGCGCCAGGAACCATTTGGCAATGGCCAGGCCAATGCCGCGCGCGCCGCCTGTGACGACTGCAACGTGCGCGCGAGATGTAGGAGCTGTCATGGAAAGTTTTGTCTCTGTTTTTTAAGGGTAATAGGCGAAACTTTACCAAATAACCCCAACTGAGGGTTAAAAGTGGACCTTGATTCACATCATCGCCCGGGTTCTCGTGACATTGACAAACATGCGCACTCGGTCACAAAATGAGCCTGTTCCCTATTGGTCGATTGGCGGGTAGTTAGCTTTAACGATCAATTGGCAGGTAGTTAGCTTTAACGATCAATTGGCAGGTCGTTACCTTTAACGGTTTGATCACCGCACAGGCAAAAAATCTTGATGAATCGTGTCACGACACAGGAAGTTGGCCGGCAGGCGGCTGGGGTGGCTGACGGGGTCGTCGTGCCATTTGGCAAAGATCCTGTGCGCACACGTATCATTGTGGTCGTGGTGGGGTTGCTGTTATTTATTGTTGGATTTGTAGGTTTTTTTTCCTACCAGGGGTGGCTAAATTCCCGCGAACGCGCCACCGTCAATACCCTGAATATTGTTGGGCTGCTAGAAAGACAGTTCGATGACTCGCTAAAAAAGATCGACGTGGCGTTGCAGACTGCTGCCCTGGTGCTTGAACGTGAGCGAGATCAGCAAGGAACGTCAAACGACACACGAATCACGGAATTTCTCGTCAGGCAACAGCAATTACTTCCGGAAACCCTCAGTTATCGCGCAGCAGATGTCAGTGGCGTGGTTCGCTATGGTTCCGGCGTCCCCGCGGATGGTTCAGCCAGTATTGCAGATCGTGAATATTTTCAGGAACTCAGGGAACACCCAGAGCGCCGTTCCGCGATGTTCGGGCCGTTTGTCTCGATCATCGAGCATGTTTGGGTCATCGGCATTGCGCATTCCTTGCACACTCCGGACGGCAAATTTGACGGTGTAATTTTCGCCACGATACAGGCTGAGGCGTTTCAACAAAAGTTAAAACAGCTCGATCTTGGACCTGCCGGAGCTGTCAGCCTGCGCATGACCGACATGTCACTGGTTGCGAGGGTTGCCGCCTCAAACCGGTCAGCTGTCACTGATTTCGGGTCGCGCAAAGTGTCCGAAGAATTACTGTCGGCGATCGCGAGGAACCCTGCTGCGGGCCACTACATCGCAGTCACCGCGCTCGACCAGATTGAGCGCGTCAATGCCTATATGCTGGTCGCCGGGTATCCGATGTACATCATCGTTGGCATGGCCACTGAAGACAGCAAAGCCGAATGGCTTAATCAATCCTTGCTGATCTTTTTTCTGGGAATCGTGGCGATCGGAGCGACGGCACTGGGGGCGAACTCCATTGCGACGGTGCGTCAACGCGAGTTTCAGGCTCGACTCGACGAGGTGCAGCGCAGCAGCGACAAGCTGCGGGCGCAGGAAACCTTGTTAAAACTGTACGCCAGCGTGTTTACCCATGCGCGTGAAGGCATCATGATTACAGATGCCAGCGGCACCATCCTTGAGGTTAACGACACGTTTTCGGATATTACTGGTTATGGTCGCACCGAGGTGGTCACCAGAAACCCGAAATTACTGAGCTCGGGTCGTCAGTCCCCCGACTTTTATGCCGCGATGTGGGAGAGTCTGCGCAACAATGGGCACTGGGCGGGCGAACTATGGGACCGGCGTAAGGATGGCAGCATTATCGCAGTCCAGATCACCATTAGCGCGGTACGAGGTGAAAGTGGACAGCCTCAAAATTATGTGGCGTTGCTCTCTGACATCACGTCCTTGAAGAACCATCAGCAGCAGCTTGAACACGTGGCCCATCACGATGCGCTGACCGGCCTGCCCAACCGCGTGCTGCTGGCCGATCGGCTGCATCAGGCCATTATTCAATGCCAGCGACGCAGCCGCCTGATAGCCGTCGCGTTTCTTGATCTCGATGGCTTTAAAAAAATCAACGACTTGCATGGTCACGAAGTGGGTGACGCATTGCTGATCGCCCTGGCCGGGGTCATGAAGTCTGCCCTGCGCGAGGGCGACACGCTGGCACGCCTGGGGGGCGACGAATTTGTGGCCGTGCTGTCGGACTTGACGCAGGTCGACGACGCACGACCGGTGCTTGAGCGTCTGTTGCAAGCCGCAGCGAGCCAAGTCGAGGTTGGTGGCCTCTCGCTTCGTGTCTCGGCTAGTGTGGGTGTGGCCCTCTATCCCGAAGACGGCACGGATTCAGACCTGCTCCTGCGTGCCGCTGACCAGGCGATGTACAAAGCCAAGCAAAAGGGTCGCAATCAGTTCCGGTTTTTTCAAAAAGATATGGATTAGCACCGCGGTTGCGCTTGTCTCATTGATCTAAATCAATATTGAAAGGTGCAATCTTTGCTCAACTAACGCAAACGTGTCCAGCCGATGCTTTTCTGAGCACCGGTTAGGGCGGATTGGGGGAGACTAGATGTTTCAGGTTCGTGTTCATGGCCGTGGCGGTCAGGGCGTGGTGACTGCGGCCGAGATGCTCTCGATGGCTGCCTTTGAAGAAGGGCGTCACGCGCAGGCGTTTCCCAGCTTCGGGTCTGAGCGCACGGGCGCGCCAGTGGTGGCGTTCTGTCGCATCGCAGACCGTGAAATCAGGCTTAGAGAGCCGATTATGGAGCCCGATGCCATCATCATCCAGGACCCGACACTGCTCCATGCGGTGGATGTTTTTGCGGGCCTCGGAAAGAATGGTTACCTCTTGATTAATACCAACAAATCCTTCATGCAACTTGGCCTCGCGGAGTACGTGCAGGGCTGGGCGCCAGGGCGGCTCTGCACGCTCGCCGCCACTGAAATTGCGATCAAGCATGTGGGACGACCGGTACCGAATGTGCCGTTGCTGGCCGGATTCGCAGCGATGTCCGGGTTGATACAACTGTCCTCGGTGATCACGGCGATCCGGGACAAGTTCTCGGGCAACGTGGCACAAGGCAATGTTGCCGCCGCCACAGAGGCCTTTCACACCGTACGTGCTGAAATGGAGCAGGCCAGCCACCATGCTTAAACAGATTGAAGGATCTCACGCAGTGGCCGAGGCTGTTGCGCTGTGTCGCCCCGAGGTGATCTGCGCCTACCCGATCTCACCCCAGACGCATATCGTCGAGGGCATCGGCGAAATGGTCAAGTCTGGTGAACTGAAGGATTGCGAGTTCATTAATGTCGAGTCAGAGTTTGCTGCCATGAGTGTGGCGATCGGCGCGTCGGCGGCGGGTGCACGGGCCTATACCGCCACCGCTTCGCAAGGGCTGCTCTACATGGTCGAGGCGGTCTACAACGCCTCTGGGCTGGGCCTGCCCATCGTCATGACGGTCGCCAATCGCGCGATCGGGTCACCCATTAATATCTGGAATGATCACTCGGACTCGATGTCTCAGCGCGATTGTGGCTGGGTGCAACTGTTCGCTGAAACCAACCAGGAGGCACTCGACCTGCATATCCTGGCCTTCAAACTTGCCGAAGAACTCAGCCTGCCGGTGATGGTCTGCATGGATGGCTTCATATTGACCCATGCCTACGAACGGGTGGATATGCCCTCGCAGGAGCAGGTTGACGCATTCTTGCCGCCCTATGAGCCCCGCCAGGTGCTCGACACCAATGAACCCGTGTCGATCGGCGCGATGGTCGGTCCGGAAGCCTTCATGGAAGTCCGCTATCTTGCCCACGCCAAGCAAATGCAGGCGCTTGAACGCATTCCCCAGTTGAGCGAGGAGTTTCGCAACGTGTTCGGACGTGACAGCGGTGGCCTGATACACACGTATCGCGCACAAGACGCCCACACGATCGTGGTTGCGATGGGTTCGGTGCTCGGCACGATCAAGGACACTATCGATGAAATGCGCGAGGCGGGCGTGGCAATTGGCGCGCTTGCCATTACGTCGTATCGCCCGTTCCCGAGTGCGCAGGTCAGGCAGGTGCTCGCGTCCGCAACCCGCGTGGTCGTGCTCGAGAAGAGCCTGGCCGTTGGCATCGGCGGCATCCTGGCCTCCGATATTCGCCTGGCGCTGGCAGAGTTGCCCATTGCAGGGTATGCCGTGATCGCTGGACTGGGCGGGCGACCTATTACCAAGAAGTCGTTGCACGCACTGTTTTCGACCGCCGTGCTGGACCAACTCGAACCCGTGACGTTCCTGGACCTGGACTGGAATATTGTCAACAGGCAACTTGAGCGCGAGCGCACCGTTCATCGTTCAGGTCCCGCGGCAGAAAACATCTTGCGCGAGCTTGGTGTGCCTGCGTCAAAAATCGCCTAGGAGCCGCGCCATGTCTTTGCAACCCGTCAAGTTTTACCAGACAGGCACGTTTACCGTTGGCAATCGATTGCTTGAACCGCAGGATCGCGCCGTGCAGGCCAACATGCAGCGCACCAACTCGCTCAACTCGGGCCATCGTGCCTGCCAGGGTTGCGGCGAGGCACTCGGCGCGCGCTACGCGATTGATGCCGCCATGAACGCCACCGATCGTCAATTGATCGCAGCCAACGCCACCGGCTGCCTTGAGGTGTTTTCAACGCCTTATCCTGAAACCTCCTGGCAGATCCCCTGGATACATTCGCTGTTTGGCAATGCGCCTGCGGTGGCAACCGGCATTGCCGCCGCAATCAAGGTCAAGCGGCAAAAGGGCGTGATAGGTGATGTGCGCGTGGTGGCGCAAGGGGGGGATGGTGGCACGACTGACATTGGCTTTGGTTGCCTGTCGGGCATGTTTGAGCGCAATGATGATGTGCTCTACATCTGTTACGACAATGAGGCCTACATGAACACTGGGGTGCAGCGTAGCTCGGCCACGCCGCCCGCGGCGCGCACGGCGACCACCATGACGGTCGGTGCGCATCCGGGCAATTCTTTCGGGCAGGGCAAGTTCTTGCCCGCGATCGCGATGGCCCACGAAATTCCCTATGTGGCAACCGCGACCGTGGCAGACTTGCATGACCTTGAGTACAAAGTCACCAAGGCGATGGGCATGCGCGGCGCGCGCTACATCCACATACTGGTGCCCTGTCCGCTTGGGTGGGGGGCGGCGTCCTGCGACACCATCCGGCTTGCGCGGCTGGCCAAGGAAACCGGCCTGTTTCCGGTTTTTGAGGCGGAGTCCGGGGAAATCACTGCTTCGCTGCCGATCCGCCACCAAGTGCCAGTCGAGCAATACCTCAAGCCTCAAAAGCGTTTTGCGCATCTGTTTGGCAATAGTCCTGCTGTGGAAACCATCGCCCGGATCCAGGCAATGGCTGACAAGAATATTCGCAAATATGGCCTGCTCGCCAAGGAGGCGATCTGACATGGACAAACCCTTTGCCATCACCCTGGATATCGGTTCGTCACTCGCGAATCACACCGGTTCCTGGCGCACCGAGCGCCCCGTTTATGTCGACAGGTTGCCTCCCTGCAACCAGCAATGTCCGGCGGGCGAGGACATCCAGGGCTGGCTGTTCCATGCCGAGTCGGGCGACTACGAAAAGGCCTGGCGGCACCTGACGCGCGACAATCCGTTGCCGGCGACCATGGGCCGTGTCTGTTATCACACCTGTGAAAATGCCTGTAATCGGGGCAAGCTGGATTTGCCCGTTGGCATCAATTCGGTCGAACGGTTCCTGGGCGACGAGGCCATCAAACGAGGGTGGGCGTTCGCGCCGGTCGATCAAGAATCGGGCAAGCGTGTGCTGGTTGTGGGTGCAGGTCCGTCGGGGATGTCAGCGGCCTTTCATCTGCGCCGTCTTGGCCATGCGGTGACAGTCGTCGATGCCGGCCCGATGATGGGTGGCATGATGCGTTTCGGGATCCCCAAGTACCGGCTGCCTCGCGATGTGCTGGACGCTGAATTGCAGCGCATCGTGGATCTTGGCGTGCAGGTCAGGCTCAACACCAAGATTGACCATGTCCTGGACACCATGCGCGAAGGCAACTTTGATGCGGCCTTCCTGGCCGTGGGGGCGCACATCGGCAAACGCGCCACGATCCCGGCAGGGATTGCCGCCCGGATCGTGGACGCGGTATCCGTCTTGCGCAGTATGGAAGGCGAGGACAAGCCCATGCTGGGTCGGCGCGTCATCGTCTATGGTGGTGGCAACACCGCCATCGATGTGGCGCGCAGCGCCAAACGGATGGGGGCCGAGCCCATCATCGTCTATCGCCGCACGCGCGAAAAAATGCCGGCGCATGATTTCGAAGTTGAAGAAGCGCTGCAAGAGGGTGTGATGGTCAAGTGGCTGTCCACCATCAAGCATGCGGGCGAGTCATCCATCACACTGGAAAAGATGGAACTCGATGCCGACGGTTTTCCACAACCCACGGGTGCGTTGGAAACGATCGAAGCCGACTCGCTGGTGCTGGCACTGGGGCAGGACGTCGATCTTGGGTTGCTGGACGGCGTTCCTGGCCTTGAGGTCAATGATGGCGTGGTCAAGGTGGGCACCAACATGATGACGGGCCACCCCGGGATATTCGCCGGTGGCGACATGGTGCCAGCCGAGCGCAACGTGACGGTGGCGATTGGCCACGGCAAGAAGGCCGCGCGACATATCAACGCATGGCTGGCTGGCCAGACGTCTACGGATCAGCCCAAGCACGAACTCGCCAGTTTTGAAAAACTCAATCCCTGGTACTACACCGACGCCCCCAAGACCGTGCGACCGATTCTGGACATCATCCGGCGCCAGTCGACCTTTGAGGAAGTGCAGGGTGGTCTTGACGAAGAGAACGCGCTCTTTGAAGCGCGTCGCTGCCTGAGTTGTGGCAATTGCTTTGAGTGTGACAACTGTTATGGCGTTTGCCCTGACAACGCGGTGATCAAGCTCGGGCCAGGCAACCGGTTTGAATTCAATCTCGACTACTGCAAGGGATGCGGGATCTGTGTGTCAGAATGCCCGTGCGGGGCGATCAAGATGGTGCCAGAGAATATTTGATCTGGCAGGGTGCTCTGCACAGTGGCCCGCTGATCGCCGGCCGCTAGTGTGCGACCGATTGCCGCCCGGTGGCGTTCAAAACGACGAGCCAGGCCTACCAAGGAAATCGATTTCTTCGAGGGTGGATGCGCGACCAAGAATGGCGTTGCGGTGAGGATAACGGCCGAAGCGGTCGACAATGGCTTGGTGCTTGCGTTCGAACGAAAGGTTACTTTCCATTCCGGGTTGGTCAAACAGCGACACGGCAACCGCATGGATCAGCGCAGATTCGCTGTGCATGTAGGGCATATACAGGAAACTGCGCTGCACGATATCAAGGTCACGGTCGGCGCCGGTGGCAACCGCCGTTTGCGCCAGTCCCAGTGCTAGGGCGTCACAGGCGAAGGCGTCCGGTTGGTCACGATAGATATTGCGTGAAAACTGATCGAGTACGATGATTTCAGCCAGGCGGCCCTGCGCGGACGTGCGCCAGCCATACAGCTCACAACGTTGCGCTGCGCGATGCAACGCACCAAAACGTGACTCAATGTGCCGGTCGAAATCATCGGACTTGGCCCACCACTGCTTTTGCGAGATTTCCTTGAACCAGAAATCGAGGATGACGGTGGGCTTGAATGGAGATGAATGCATGTGGCCTTCCTTGCGAGTCAGGTCGGGCCGGCAACGCCAGAGACGCTGGCGCGACGCACCACCATTGAAACCGCCAAGTGGGCCCGTGCCATCAAGGAGGCCAAGATCGAGCCTCAGTGATGGTCGAGCATGCTCAGCCCAATGCCTGCTATTTAATTCTCAGTGATTGTGTTTTGCACGCTCAGCACAATGCCTGCAATTTAATTCTTTGTCGCGACGATGACCTGGAAGTTGCCAAAAAAGACCGTGCGACGCTGACAGGTCAAGCCGCCGATTGCTTCCAGTTGCTTGAGTGGGTCATGCGTATTCCAGAGCGCCAGGCCCAGCGGTTCAAAAACCTTGAAGTAGGTCCAGCTGAGCGTGCGCAATACCCATGGGGCAGGCCGATGAAATTCAGCCAGGAAAAGTTTACCCCCGGGCGCCAGGGTTCTCACGGCCTCTTTCAAGGCCGCGCCCTTAAGGTCGTGGGGGAGTTCATGCAACAGGAAAAAGATGATATTGGCATCGATCGAATTGTCGGCCAGCCCAACTTGCAAGGCGTTTTCTTCCAGTAATTCGATTTTTTTATCGTAAGCCGTCAGCTTTCGCCGGGCGTTCACCAGTTCGTTCTTGATGATGTCCACGATGAATACCTTGCGCACGTCCGCCTCATTGCAGGCGCTGACAACGCGTGGAATGACATTGCCAAAGGCGCAGGAAGTGATCAGGGCGTCTTTACCGTGCAAATTCATTTTCAAAATCTCGTCAGTAATCATCGACACGAGTTTGTCGTACTGAAACAAGAGAATGGCGGCAATCAGTGGCTGAATATCAATGAGTTTGATCAGCCGCATATTGGAATAAATCGGGTAAATATGCTCGGCACTATCGCGAGAACTTCCGAAACTACGCAAGATCAAGGCGCCGCGAGTGAATATGAAGAAAAACACTGCGACAGCTGTCAGCACCAGCAGCACGGAAGAAAAGCTGTAAATCAACCAGATTGGCATTGTTTTCCTTAAGGTGGCGTTCACGCTTGGTGCAAAAAAAATCCTGACCGTTGTTGGTCAGGATTTTGTAATAGTTATTCTGAGTGATTGTAAGCCTAAAAATGACCAGTCATTCCGAGCGGAAATTCAGCTCATCCATGATCGTTGAGAGAAACCGATACTGAGTCTGGATCTTACCGGCAAAGTCTTTGCCATCCAGGTAATTCGGATAAAAGCCAGCGGCGTTGAGTTGCTTGCCGATTTCGGGATCTGAGAGTGCCAGCTTGAACGCACCCGCCAGTTTGTCCAGCACCGCAGGGGGTGTGCCGCGCGGTGCCGCCACGCCGAACCAGACGTCAAAGGCCAGCTCCGGGTAGCCCAGTTCGACCAGCGTGGGTGTGTCCTTGAGCGGATCAATACGTTGCCCGGTCGCCACCGCCAGGGGGCGCAGCTTGCCTGCCCGTATGTTGGCGCTGATCTCGTTCCAGTTGGTGAGTACCATCGTGACATGACCACCCATCACGGCGTTGCCAGCCAGCGCACCACCCGCGAACGGTACGTAGGTCGCAACCATCCCTGAACGCGCCTTCAGCAACTCGCCTGCGATGTTCTGCGACGTATTGGGACCGACGGTTGAGTAACTGAAATTGGCACCGGTTTGTCTGGACAGCTCAAGCAGTTGGGAAAATGTCTGGTACGGACTGCTTGCGTTGACGGCAAGCACCTGCGGCGAATCAAGCAGCATCGCCACCGGCACGAACGCGTTGAGGCCGTCGTACGGAAGCTCCTTCTGGAGCTTGTTGTTGATCAGGAAGCTATTGGCGATGATGAGCAGCGTGTATCCATCTGCAGGCGCCTTGGCGACCGCCGACGTGCCAATGACCGTTCCGGCCCCCGGCATGTTCTGCACCACGACTGGCTGACCCCATAGCGTCGCCAATTTCTGGCTGATCACGCGGGTAAAGGTGTCGGCCGCACCGCCCGCCGGAAATGGCACGACGATTTTGACGGACTTGTCCGGAAACTCTGCCGCTGTCGCGGCCTGAGCCATCAGGCAGATCACCAAGAGCAGCTTGCCTAGCATCGTTTTCATTATCAGAGATCTCCGGAAAGTGAAATGACGTGTCGCGGGATAGGGCAACGACCTCAGGCGCAACGAAATGAAAATTAAAACATTTCCAGGTTTTGTTGCTGTGCTGCTGATTGACTGGTCCCCGGTAGCAAGCGATGCGAAAGGCGGGCTGCGCATGGCGCAAGCGATTCTAGCCTTCGGTTGCTGCCTTGATCCGCCCCTCTCTGATTGCTTTGATGAATAACCGATAGTCCGAATTATTCTGGGCGGCGTACTCGACTGCGAACTCGCCAATTGCGTCGTCAAAGGTCTGCCCCGTACCCATGTAGCCGGCGATCATCGCAGCATCTCCGGTGCGAGCATGTGCACGAGCGAGCGCGTGTGCGCACATCCGACCGTACTGTCGCATCATCCCGGTATCCCAGTCTTCGATCAATGCTGAGATCTTGACGTCGCGAAGCTGGCGGATATAGAAGTCACGTCCGTTTTTCCCGCGTGTCCAGCCCAGGAATACGTCCGTCGCTGTTTGCATGAGTCGCTGGCCAGCCACGACACGCTGACCGTGATTGGAATAAGGACTTTTGCCCGCATACGGCTCAAGCACCGAGGCGCGTGCTTCCTTGACCTGCAGGAAGAGCGGATCGTTGTCTGCAGCCATGAACAGCATCACGCCGCAGACCGTACCAACGCTTCCGACACCGACGACCTTCAACGCCAAATCGAAGTAGTGAAAGCGGTCAAATAGCGTCTGCATATGTTCTGGCAGGGTCTCGCGATACAACTTGATCACTTCGGTATATCCGGTCACGACCCCAGGTGCCTGCTCGACACTCGGATGGAAGATCAATGGCGGCTCGTCCTTGATCATAGGTCGTGCCCCCTCATGCGTGACTAATTTTGGGTATAAAAAGTCAGGCTGCGACTTGTGCTGCTCTTTTTCGATACGGTTGCGTACCCGACTTTGAACTTCCTTGATGATAGCGGGATCGCCCATCCGATCTGAGTACCTTTGCAGGTCAATCTTGTCGTACCAGACATCCAGCGCGCGCATCCCTGCGTAATCGGTCATCCGTTCCCGGTATTCACGTACAAGATCGGTAACAACGCGCGCCGAATCGCTCATGGGAAGATTGAGATGCCTTGCCGCGATCACCACGCTGGCGGCCAGTCGCTTGAGGTCCCATTCAAAGGGGGCTGGCAACGTCTCGTCAAGATCGTTAATGTCAAAAATCACATTTCGCTCCGGCGTCGCGAAGCCGCCAAAGTTCATCAGGTGCGCGTCCCCGCACGCCTGCACGCGTAGCCCACTCGTAGGCGTGTTGGCGAGGTCCGCAGCCATCAATGCGGCCGAACCACGGAAGAACGCGAAAGGTGATTCGGACATGCGGCCAAAGCGGATCGGGATCAATTCCTCAAGGCGACCAACGTTGGATAGACTCAGGAGTTCGACCGGATCATGGCGATTTTTGACGGGCTTCCATCCCGCATGCGACGCGCGCGGTGCCGTGTCACGCAACGATCTTCCTTTTGCGGTCCGTTCGTCAACGGATAGGTAGGGTGAACCAGTTCGTAGGGCACTCTGCGAACTTTTGCGCTTTACGGTATTGACCATCTCGATTCCTTTCAGGAGATCAAGTCATTTGTTGAGCCGCATACATCCTGGTTTCACTGTAGAACATCGCACGCCGTGACGCAAATCAAGAACAACAATTCATTCAATTTAAACGCACCGCGTAGCAGCTAAGGTTCGAACGCACCTTCCAAAGTCGTGGTGACTCAGAATCGAACCTGCAGTCCAACATTGCCACCAATCAGTGTCTGGCCCCCACGCGCCTCACCGGTCAGACCGACATAGACGAAAGCACTGTCCGCGAACTTGGCTGTTGCGTAGAGACTGGCTTGCACGAAGGTTGATCCACCGGTTGGTGTCATCATGGTCGTCGGGATGCCCGCCAGCGACGTGTTGAGCGTAGGATTGAGCAAACCAGGGGTATCTGCGCCCACGCCAATGTTCGCCCGGTAGGTATATTGCTCTTTCACCGGATCACTGATCAGGGAGCTCACTGACACGCCGAGCACGCCGCGCATGCCGTTGCCGCTAAAACTGCTGACATTGAGTGAGGCGGCGGTTGACCCGTCGCCAAAAGCTGACTGATTGACCTGCTGCCAGGTCGCACGGAGATAGGGTGCGACACGCGTGCCCTGCAGGACGATCGGCACACTTGCACCCAGACTGACGAGTGCGTCGTTACCTTTGACCCCCTTGGCTTGTAACGATCCTGAAAGACCGAACGGGTCGCTACGCGAGTTGTCAGTCGTGTTCATCCCATAGCTCGCCATCGCATCCAGCACGATCGCGTCGACTGGCAGCTTGCCATAAAGAAACAACGCATTTTGCTGCACGGTCCCCGATCCCTGGTTAGCCCAGACGTTGGTACTGGAAAGGGATAGGCCGCCACCGAGTTTCACGCCGGCCTCGGAGTAGGCGTCCACACCTACGACAGCCTGGTAAAGGTTGCTGGTCCATCCACTGGCGTTACTGTCGGCAGCACGGTTGCCGTATTGAAAGGCAATCTCACCCCAAAGTGCACCGCTGTTCAACGACGATCCCGGCGTTAAGCCGGAGTAAGGATTGACGCCTGGGTTCGAGCTGATCGTGGACACCGGCTGACCACCAGGATTGGTGGCGCTGATCGCCGCGTTGGCCGGTGACATCGTGTTGTTGCCCATGACTGGCATTGTGACGGTGCCGTCCAGGTGATTGAGTACGGATTGTTGCGTGCGTTGCGTGGTTTGCGGCACAACAGCAAGCGTGGCTCCGTAGACTTCGCCGGCCAGGTTTTGTGCAAAAGATGCCAGGTTCCCAATTTGCCCCAGGCTGGAATAGAGCAACTGGTCCTGGGGCGTTGTAGAGGACCCCGTCACGTTTCTGGCAGACATCTGGTCCAGCGCACGGGCGACCGATCGTGCATTGCCGTTTGAAGAAGCGAGCGTGGTGGCGTAAGACGACGGGACGACGCCAAGCTCGATGTTGTTCTGGCCCGTCATGTTATAGAACTGGACGAACTGCGTACCCGTCGCAAGCCCGGAGGGTTGCGTCACAGCCGTGAATTTTCCAGATATTGCACTGTCCGCAGTGACGATGGAGAACTTGTCGCCCAATAACGGGACGTAAGGCGCGCTGCCATAACCTGACTCGGTTGGATTAAATAGGTTTTGCAGGCGTGGGGTGAGTGTTGCACCCGATTCAATCGTCAACGCACCACCCGTCACGTTGAGCTGGGAGTAATAGCCGCTGCTCCCGGTGGGCGTCGTGGCGTTTGCCTGCGTGGTGCCGGCAATGTCTTGCACATAGGTGCTGCCCGATAACATATTGACAGTCGATTGGGTGGCTAGATACCCCGGTGAGTTGCCAGGCTTTAAGGTCCCACCCACTGCCAGCGGACCCGCAATGCTTCCTGTCCCCAATAAGGTGGCACCGGGTGCGACATAGACAGGGCCCGTGCCAAGTGGAGACACGCCATGGATGGCAAGCGTGCCAGAGAATACGCCGGTCCCCCCGGAGAATGCGTTGGTGCCGCTCAGCGCGAGCGTGCCGTCCCCCATCATGAGAATTCCGCCCGCACCCGTGAGTGCGCCAGATAGTGCCAGTGTGGTGTTTGCGTCAGGCTGAAAACTTGCAATGCCGCTCAACGCAAGGCTGCGGGTGCTGCCCATGTTGCCAGTGATCTGGAGCGTGCCGCCAGACAAAATCACAGCACCCGTGCCTGCACCCAGGTTGCTGTCATTCGACACGCTCAGTGTGCCGTTTGCGACCTCTGTTCCGCCTGCATAGGTATTGTTGCCCGTCAGGATGAGTGTGCCTTCGCCCGCCATTTTCAAGCCGCCTGCGCCCGTGACGGGACCCGACATTGTGAGCGTGGTGTTGATGTCAGGTTGAATGATGGCAGTGCTATTGAGCATAACGTTTCGAGCCGTTGTCAGGGTCGAGATCGTCTGCAGCGCACCCCCCGAGAAAATCAGTGGGCCAGTGCTCGTCCCGAGGTTGCTGTCGCTCGCAATGCTTAAGGTTCCTCCGGCGATCTGGGTGCCGCCGGTATAGGTGTTATTTCCGGTCAGGCTGAGTGTGCCGCCGGTCAATGTCAGACTGCCGGGGCCAGAAATATTGCCCGCCAGCATGGCCGTCCCGCTGGTGCTCAGACTGGTGTTCTGAAGCAGCATCGTCGGCAAATTGGTCGCAAACCCGCTAGCAAGTGGCACCGTACCCAGGAGGGTGAGAGTGGGAGCAAATTGCTGGAACTGGCTCGACAGCGCGCCGTTCCAGGAAAATCCGACATAGCCGCCGTCAGCGTCATAGAGGTAGTTATATCCCTGGATGACATCCCGACCCGTATTGACAAAGGCGGTGTCTGCTGTACCAGTCTTTGAGGTCACAACGTAACTGAGTGGTGCCATCGGATTGGTCAGGCTGCCGGTCGTAAAGTCATACGACATACCGAAGGCGCTGTCCATGCCCGGTATGGCGATCTGAATGTTCGAACTCGGGGGCAGGGCGTTGGCACCTGTGCCTTTCGCATAGACCACACCCGGTGCAGGGGTCAGGTACATTTGCCCGATGCCGGTATCAACCAGAATTTGAGCCGTGCCACTTGCGCCGTTGATGGTGAGCACGCCAAGCGGATAGGCCCAGTTCACATTATTGGGCTGCGTAGCGGTGGTGTAATTTCCGAGTTTGATGAAGGCGAAGTTTTGAGTAGCTGCCGCAGACAACCCGAGTGTCACGCCAGTGCTGCTGATGATGTATCCCTGCCTGATCTTCGCATTGGGTACGCCAGCAATAGAGATCAGGCTGGTGAAGGGATTGAGCATGTCTGTCGGACTCTGTGCAAAGGCCATGCCAGCCCTGAACCCCACGCCAGAGTAGCTGATGAATTTTGGGTATGCACAGGGTGACACGCCCCCGCAACCACTTTGCAGTACGCCGGCACAGCTCTGCGTGCCGTCAGTACAGCTTTCCTGTGTGACGGCCATGACAAGAACCCGTGCGGTCGCCATGAGGTTATTTGCCGGATCAAAAATTCCAACGTTCGTCAGATAGGCAGAGCCTGTTTCCGTGAGGTTGCTACTGGAGTAATGCGTCGATACGTTGGAGTAGACAAGGATGTCATTCTGGCCAGGTTTGAAGTACTGTCCAGCCACTAGCTTTGCGTTGGGTACTGAGTTAGTACTGACTGTAATCCCGATCGACCCGGTATCGATGGAAAACGGATGAATCGGATTGGGATTACCTCCATCCGGGTAGTAGCCGAGCTGCATGTTGACGGAGGGCGGGTTGCCACTCACTTCAGCACTACCCCAGCCAAACGGTGCGGCGTACGGCACAGTCGCTGACGTGTATCCGTCGTACATGCTCCAAGTGGTTGACTGTGCCTGTGCGGGTGTGCCTGCGCACAGCGTCAGCAACAATATGGCAAAGATTTTTAGCCATCGCCAAAGGGGCTGTTGCCGTTGAGCATTCGCTCTACTACTCACGCTGGAGTTCCTTGATTTTACGAACCGCTTTAAGTGCATACTGCTACGCGGTGAATCAAGGATCCGAATCTCAAATTGGTATCAATGAACAGAGCTGCTTGAGTTTACAAGACGTAACCAAGAACCTGTTTGATATTGAAAATATAATCAGGAGTCAAGTGATCTAAATCACTATTTTGTTTACAAGGTTCCTGCCACCGTAAAACCGTTCGGAGGAACTTTCGTCGTCCGGGGTAGTTCTGCAGAGTCTCTAAGTGGCTCGCCAATTGCCGGTCGCATCGTGATACCGGAATTCCCAAGCTGCAAGCATGCCATGGCATGAGTCAGCCGAATACCAACGGATAATTGCCATTCGCAACGCGAGTTCGACGTCACGAGTCTATCTTGTTGGTGGTGTCGCCCCTTGACCATTCTGCGCTATTCAAGACAGACCGTATTGCGCCCCGCGGCCTTAGTGCCATACATGGCATGATCGACACGGTCAAACCATTCGTCAGCCTGTTGTCGTGGCCCGCCTCGATGCATTCTGCATGTGAATGAAAAGCGCGGATGCCCTCATCCGCTGGACGCTCGTTAACCTTGCGCCCAAGTGGTGCTTTTTTACGCTGACCATAACGATGTGTCGTTCTCACGCATGAAGGGGTTGACTCGGGTCAGTCATGACCGCGTTTCACCGAGGCCTCAAACGCATCAATCGCCACCGGCCTGCCAAAGAAGTAGCCCTGGTACAGACGGCAACCATTGTCCGCCAGGAACCTGCGCTGCTCCTCGGTTTCGACGCCCTCGGCGATCACTGCCAGGCCCAGGCTTTGCCCCAGGACGATGATGGTGCGCACAATGACACAGGCGTTGGGCTCGTCCGGGATGTCCTGCACGAACGACTGGTCGATCTTGAGCTGGTCCAGGGGCAGGCGCCGCAGATACGTCAGGGACGAGTAGCCGGTGCCAAAGTCGTCCAGGGCGAAGCGCACGCCGTGCGCGCGCAGGGTAGTCATCTTGGCGATGGTGTCCTCGACGTCCTCGTGCAGCAGGCTCTCGGTGGGTTCGAGCTTGAGGCGGTTGGGGTCGACCCCGGTGCGGGCGAAGATATCCAGACACTGGTCGACAAAGTCGGGCTGTCGGAACTGTTTGGCGCTGACGTTCACTGCCAGGGTGAACGTTCGTATTTCGGGTTGGGTGGCCCAGACGGCTAGCTGCGCGCACGCGGCCTCCAGAACCCACGCTCCCATTGGCACGATGAGGCCCGTCTTCTCAGCCGTGCCGATGAAGGCGCCGGGGGCGAGGAGTCCCCGTTGCGGATGCTGCCAGCGCACGAGCGCCTCGGCACCGATGGGTGTTGACGCCTCGTCGACCTGGATCTGGTAGTGCAGACGGAATTCGCCTCGCTCCAGGGCCATGCGCAGGTCGGCCTCAAGTGCTGCCTCTGCGACCACTGCGGCCTGCACCTGGGCATCGAAAAAGCGCAGGGTATTGCGCCCAGCCCCCTTGGCTTCGTACATCGCCAGGTCGACATGTTTGAGGAGTTCTTCGACCGTGTCCTGCGGGTGACCGAAGAGGGTCACACCGATGCTGGGGGAGGTCCGGCATTGCGTGTGGCCGACAAGGAAGGGTGTCTGGAAGGAGGCGAGAAGCCAGTCGCCAAGAGCCTTGAGCAGCGTCTCGGCCTGCTGGATGTCGGTACCCAGGTCCGGCAAGAGGATGAAGAAGTCGTCACCGCCCGCGGTGGCCACCGTGTCGGCTGGGGTGACGGCCTCTGACAGGCGTGCGGCGACCTGCTGCAGCAACTGGTCGCCAAGATCGTGACCCAAGGTGTCGTTGACGGTTTTGAAGTTATCGAGGTCGATGTAGAACAGCGCGCCGAAGTGTCCGCCCTGGGCGCAGGCTGCGAGCGCCGCCTGCAGGCGGTCGATCAGGAGGCGCCGGTTGGGCAAGTTGGTCAAGTCGTCGAAGTAGGCCAAATGCAGGATGCGCAGTTCGGTGGCTCTTTTTTTCGTCACGTCTTCTTGTGAGGCCACATAGTGCGCGACCTTGCCTGCATCATCGCAGATCGGACTAATGGAAGACTGGGCGGTATATTCGCTGCCATCCTTGCGGCGGTTGATAAATTCCCCCTTCCAAGGTTGACCCCGACGCAAAGCGGTCCACAAAGATCGGTAAGTTTCGGCAGGAGTTTTACCTGATTGCAGCATGCGGGGATTTTTTCCGATGGCCTCCTCGAGGCAATAACCCGTGTTACGCACAAACGTCTTGTTGACGTATTCGATAGTGCCCTGTAAATCTGTCACAACAACACTCTCCAGGCTTTGCTCCACGGCCAGGGAGAGTTTGCGAATACGATTATCGGCCGTTTTGCGTTCGGTGATGTCCCGTTGGATCGAGATCCAGTGGGTGTACCAACCGCTGGAATCGGCAATCGGGGTGATATCGAGTTCCACCCAGAATTCACGACCGTCTTTGGCGTAATTGATCATTTCCACGCGAACGGATTCCCACTTTTTCAGTGCGTCGTGAATTCCTTGCATAACAACAAGATCAGACTTGGGCCCTTGCAACATGCGTGGGGTATTTCCAATAGCCTCTTCGCGGGTATAGCCAGTCATCTTAATAAAAGCATCATTCACATACACGATGCGCGGTCCGGGTAGGGTAATTGGCTCGGCCTGCGTGATGATGACCACGTCATTGGTATGAATCATGCAAGCTGCCAGAAGATCCAATTGAGCGCGGTCCAATCGTTGCTGCGTAATGTCGCGCCCCGAGCAGTACACACAATCCTTGCCGTCGATTTGGACCATCTTGGCGTGAACTTGCACATTGATTATGGTGCCATCCTTGCGACGACTTTTTGTGTCAAAGATTTTGGAAGTTGTCACCAAATCGGCGTAAGCGGCATTCATCTGAGTTGGGGAAAATTGAACATCCCAATCCCGAACATTGAGGTTTTTCAACTCGGCTGTCGTATACCCGAGCATTGCTGCAAACGATTGGCTGCATTGCAACAGATTGCCCTGCATATCCAGGATGTGGATACCATCGGTGGCTTGCTCAAACATCATCCGCAAGTGCTTTTCTCGGGTTGATAATGTACCCAGGAGGCGATTGAAGCTTTCAAACAGAAGCCCCACTTCATCATGGTTAGCCACTGGCAGCAGTTGCGGCGCTGCATCAGTATCGGCTAATAAATCCAACTTTTTGGCGGCGATCAGCATCGGTTCGAATTGCAGTCTTAACATTCTCGTCATGAACAACCAGATGAGACCCGCTGCAATCAAGGAAACGAGGACGGTTGCAACCAATATGCGTATTTGTGCCTGAGCAATCGGCGCAAAGGCCTCGGCAGTGGGCAGGGAGGCGATCACCATCCAGCCGGGAAATGGCAATCTGGCGGATGAGGTCATGACCTCCACCCCAATGGAGTTGACATTCACCGCTGTGCCGTCAAACCCGTCCTCGATGCGCCTGTGCGTCAAGGGATTGACTTCACGCGAAGGAAGCGGCTGCATCAGCAGTTTCTCGTAAATGCCACTAGAAGTGCCTGTCACAAACAGATTGTTCTTGGGGTCAACAATCAAAAATCCGCCAGTCTGGCCATACCGGTTCGCCATCAAGCCATTGAGAAAATTTGGTTTGCTTAAATCGGTTGACCCTGTCAGAGCACCAATCACCCGACCCTGGGGATCTTTGATTGGCACCGCCATGGCAAACACCGGAACACCCGTCTTTCTTCCAATGATGGCTTTGCCCACCGTCGCCTTGCCTTCCTTAAGCGAGGTGATGACGTAGTCCCGATCCATATAATTGGTACCGACCCGGCCAACCAAGGGCACCTCGGCCACGGCATCCCCATTGATGCGGACAACCAGAATGCCGGTGTTAAATAGAGCTTCAAGAAGCGGTCTCTGTTCCAGATACGCCTGCAACACTGCGGGCTGATCCATCATGGATGGATCAATGCCCCCAGACACTAATTCCAGTGCATGGATGCGCAATTTAAAATTGGTGTTGATTTCTGCCGCCGCTTGGGCAACCGTTGCGACTTGCTGATCACCCAATAGTTGCTGCATGTCCTTGCGCAACATGTGGCTGAGGTACACCGAGACCAAGGTAACGCCAACCATGAAAATGGCGAGCGTGAACAGAATCACGCGGAATTTGAGGGAGTAGCGAATGTTACTCAGAATATGCTTCAACTTAAACCCTAAAACATGCAAACCTATGGCAGCTCAACGGGGTGAAGGCATCAAAGGGGGAAGACCTGTTGGACCCATTATATTGTTTTACCGAGTGTTAATAATTCGCGTGTCTCCCGCTCCTTGGCGTTTTCCCCGCACAGATGCTATTGCATCACGGCGCTACGACCTTCAATCCAGCGTTGCCCCGGAGGACTTGACGACTGCGGCCCATTTTTCGGTCTCGGCAGCGATGATTTTGCCAAAAACCTCTGGCGTGCCCGGAATGGGGGTGCCACCCAAGTCGGCGAGACGTGCGCGCACCTTGGGATCGGCAAGCAGTTTGTTGACCTCGGCGTTGATGCGATTGATCGCCGCGCGTGGCGTGCCCTTGGGCATACCGATTCCGAACCATGCAGTCGCCTCGTAACCAGGCACCGTTGCCTGAATCGGGGGGACGTCCGGCAGCGACGGATCGGGTGCGAGGGAGGTGACCGCAAGCGCGCGCAGTTTGCCGGACTTGATATGCGGGTAGGAGGAGGGCAGGTTGTCAAAGAGCACCTGGACTTGTCCCGCCATCAGGTCGGTCAGGGCAGGCCCTGCCCCCTTGTACGGGACGTGCAGCATGTCGCACCCGGTCATCGATTTGAAGAGCTCGCCGGAAAGATGCACGGACGTGCCGCTACCCGATGAGGCCATGTTCACCTTGCCCGGATTGGCCTTGCAGTACGCGATGAATTCGGCGACATTCTTGACGGGCAGGCTGGGCGTGACCACCATCACGTTTGGCGTGCGTACGATGCCGGCGACCGGCGCGATATCTCGGATGAAATTGAACGACAGGTTCTTGTAGAGCGAGGCATTGATGCCGTTGGCCGGGTTGACCAGCAGCATGGTATAGCCATCGGCCGGCGCGTTGACGACGGCCTCGGTCCCGATATTGTTGCCCCCGCCGGGCTTGTTTTCGACAATCACCGTCTGTCCCAGTCGCTCAGTGAGGGCTTGCGCCATGATCCGTGCGAGGACGTCTGTCGTGCCGCCGGGCGGATAGGGCACGATCCACTTGATCGGACGATTGGGGTAATCGGCTGCGATGGCGGCACCGGTGCCGGCGCAAAGCGCCGCGAACGTGACAATCAAAAAGGCAAATCGCTTCATGTCCTGATCCTCAAGGAGGTCGGCGCCGGGATGCGCCCCACAAAGTGTCAGGCAGAACGCGGCGTTCGCCTATCAGGCAATACCCGAGTGTGGGCGACCGTGGGGTGGGTCTGCAGTGCGGTTCACAGCAGATCGAGCGCAAACATGACAACGTGTAGGGCTATTTTTCGTGAATCAGGCTGATATAGTCCACCCGCGATGGCGATGACGATTGCCATGATGATCCGTGCCAAATTACGCGGCCTGGCTAAAAACACCGCCCAACTGGTGACGTGATCATTGCATTTTACTGACTGCCCGTATGAGAGGGCCTGCACCAATGCGCGTATCGCCCTTAAAGGGGCTGTCAACGATGAGCACTGCACTAAATAGAAAGTTCAGCATGATGACCTGCGTCGCAAGCACAATCAAACGCGTAGTGGTAGGTTGCAAAAGCCGGATCGCAGCGATGGTGATCACGGCCATCAGACACAAAAAGTTGACGAACCAGAACAACCCGGGCAAATGCGAGTTCGAGTTCATGATTCTGACTTCTCGGGATAGAAATATATCGTCTGTTTTTTTTACAATTTCTATAAATATCGCGACTTGACGAGGCGTACTTGCCGGAATCTTTTTGACTTCCAGGTATAGGTCCTTAAGCAGGGCCTCTGTGATAGGACTGCCTCGTCCGACGACTAGCGTTTTCCAATCGTTTTGAATGATGGACTGGGTATACGCAATGAGCTTGTTTTTGATCGCAGCTGCCTGCGGGATATCGTCGATCATTAATAGTCTATCCAGGCTGGTAATTCTAGTTGCTTCGATTGTCACGTCATTCTCGAATCGATCTGAATTTCCCATCACCATCACGAATGAAAAACTGAGAATGACAAACGCGGCAGAGAGCGTGTTCTGTGTCGCGGTATCTGTGACATCCGTATCGTAGTCAAGCGACAGGACGCTGGTCGACAGCTTCTTGAAAACAAAAGTCACCACGGCAAGAATCGTGAGAGAAACCGCAGGAAACAACAGAAAAATTTGCCATTCTGGCAAATAATCGAAAAGATTATTGAACATATTGCCTCAGGATATCGGGTGAATCTTGACGTGATGGTGAGCAGTGTGCCATGGGTGACCTAATAGACGATGATAGCTTTCATCAAGCACGGGCAGCTGTGCGCACCAGGCCTTGCTTGTGCCGCATGAAGTAGGCGACCATGACCATTATCCCCGCCCCTGCGATGCTGCCTGACAACATGTATAGGCCTCCCGACAGGTTTCCGGTGACGTCCTTGATCCAACCGACCAGTGTCGGGCTCACGAAGCCCGAGAGATTGCCGATCGAATTGACCATGGCGATACCCGCCGCCGCTGCGGTTCCAGAGAGGTATGCAGTTGGCAGAGCCCAGGAAAGGGAAATCGCCGAGAGCACACCTGCGGATGCGATCGTGATACCAATCAGTGCGATGACGATGCTGTCGGGGTTTTCGCTGCTGAGCCAAAATCCGAAGGCTGCGACCCATGCGCAAATGATAATGTGCCAGTAACGCTCGCCGGACCTGTCGGAACTCTTGCCCACCAGAACCATGGTGATCGCGGCAACGAAGTAGGGAATCGCTGAGAGCAGGCCATTGTGAAAGAGGTTGGTGACGCCGGCCGCCTTGATGATGTTGGGAAGCCAGAACCCGATGCCGTAAAGCCCCATGACCAGCAGGAAATAAATGGCGCTGAAGACCCAGACATGCACGTCGAAGAACACCTTGGCCAGCGGGATGTGCACTTTGGTCGCGTGTTCCTGGTCCAGGCGCTCCTGCAGCAGAACCTTTTCGGCATCGGTGAGCCAGCGGGCCTTCTTGATCGAATCATCCAGGTAGACGAAGGTGGCGATGCCAAGGATGATGGACGGGATGCCTTCGAGCAGGAACAGCCATTGCCATCCCGCGATTCCGTGCTTGCCGGGAAACTCCTCCATGATCCAGCCCGACAGCGGCCCACCGACGACGCCTGAAATGGCGACGGCGGTCATGAACAGCGCGATGATTCGACCTCGCCTGTCGTGCGGAAACCAGTAGGTCAGGTACAGGATGATGCCGGGAAAGAAGCCGGCCTCGGCGACACCGAGCACGAAGCGCAGTACGTAGAAACTGGTTTCTCCCGAGACGAACATCATCAGCACTGAAATGATGCCCCAGCTGATCATGATCCGTGCGATCCACAACTTCGGGCCGACGCGCTCAAGCAGCAGATTGCTCGGCACCTCGAAGAGGAAGTATCCGGCGAAGAAGATCCCCGCGCCCATACCATAGACGGTTTCGCTGAACTTCAGGTCGCTGAGCATCTGGAGCTTCGCGAAACCGACGTTCACGCGATCCAGATAGGCACACAGGTAGCAGATAAAAAGAAAGGGGACGAGACGCAGGGTGACGCGTTTGTAGAGCGCTTCGATATGGGGTTCTGTGACCGCGCTTGCGCGCATCATGATTCCTTGTTTCGGTCGATCCGGTCACACCCGGCCTATATGATGGTGTGTTCGGCCGCTCTGGCCTGTCAGGCCGAATCGTTTCGTTAAAAGTGCACTATTAGAGCACTTGTCACAGTCTGGATGCGAGTGGCTGACCCGTTACTTGAGTTCGTACCAAACACCGCGCCCACTGCCTTGCTGGTTCAAATGACCATGCGCACCCGGTCTTTGCGTAGCATAGAACCAATAATGCACCCAATAACACCCATTTATGAATGCTGCGCGTCCATCGAAGGTAAAGATAGAAATGGGTGCAAATGGGTACTTTTTTGGCTCGCTGTCGCATTGGTGGCTTTCTCAAGCATAGGCTCAATCCTACGGCTCTGTTGCTATTCGGTATCCCATCGCCCGTTAGCCGCGCTGGCGCTTGTCCCACATACGCAGAAGCGCCGGGTGGCCAGTATCGACAAAGTCGATGACGCGGACATCCGTCGGCACACGCGGATGCGCGCGTGCTCTGGCGCGAAGATCTCGAGCAATCCCTCTATGACCGCACGCCCGTCACGCTGTCAGGCTGGGTGACCCTTGCGAGCCCCGTCAACTATCGGTCGCCCCAACTGCTGGTCGAATTCATCAACTGGCTGGAATTGACGACGACAATCTAGGCACTCAACAAGCGCACAAGGTGAGTACGGGAGCACCGTCACAGCGATTCAGGCGGTTGACTTGGAGCGTTGAGCGGCTTGTCTTGCGCGCTCTGCCGGTCGACCGTGTCGTTCGGCACGACAAGCGGCGAAGAGTCGGGCCGCTTCTGGCCATAGAGGATTGCGCCGAACCCGTATAGCGCTTCAATCGACGTGTGGGGTGATTGACTAATATGCATGTAAATCTCCTGTTAGCCATTTCGACGATTGTCCGGGCATGGCAAGTGGAAAATCAGCCCATGAAAAAGCCCTCAAGAAGAGGGCTGGCGTCCGGTTGGTTACCCCAACGTGGGGCCGCATGTAAATATCAGACCACCTTACCCGGAAAGGCAGGTTGGTGGGGCCGCCAGCCCAACTCTTGATGCTTCAGAAGCAGTGTAGCGGACGCCGTTTACCAAGCCAACGAATGATTCGCAATATGAATATAAGGCATGGGCAGTCGGCTATCCTCGATCCGTGGAAGGCGAGGCAATCCCCTTGGCGGCAAAGCGAGTTGCTGTGGCAGATGTCTAGGATGGCCTTGGTGACGGCCCGAGTCTATAAAATGCATGGACACACCAATTGCCAACTCAGGAAATCCAAAGCCAGGTGGGAACGCAGTCCCATCCTCGGTTCCTGGATGTATTCATGCTGGAAGAGAATGATTTTCGGTCGCTCTTTCAGTCAAAAATTCTAGCCTCACCACATCATTTGTTTTTGGATCCAGTGACCATGCGGCCTCGAGTTATTCATCAAGAAACAACGAATGCCTCTTGGAATCAAAGGTATCATTCAAGAAATCATTCGAGGCAACGTTGTTTCTGAAATTGACGTCAAGACCCCTTGGGGATTTGTGACTTCCGTCATCACCAGACGCTCGGTTGACAGTCTCGGCTTGGTTGTCGGTTCTGAAGTCGTCGCGTTAGTGAAATCAACCGAAGTATCAATCGCCAAGTTGTAGCCTAACCTTCAGGAAGTAATGAAAATGGCAAAGGTCGAAAATCTTTCGTGTTCGGAATGCGGTCAAATGCATTGCTATCGCCGCAATAAAAAATTCCCGGAATTTTGCCTGACAGAGGGTGTCGAGGTTGCGCAGGTTGCACAGACAGTGAAAACGTATCAAGGGGATTCAATTGATGCAAAAGTTGCGCGGGCTGCTGCCGAAATCGAGGGTTTGTATTACTGCCAGATCTCGCGTGTCGAGGAAATTGTTGCCTTTGCCAAGCGTATTGATGCGACACGCATCGGAATCGCCTCATGTCTTGGTCTGATTGAAGAATCGAAGATTTTTGTCAAAGTGTTGCGTGCGGCAGGTCTTGAACCCTATACCGTATTGTGTAAAGTTGGCTCAGTCGACAAGTCTGAAATTGGCATTCCGGAAACGCTAAAGATTCAATGTGATTGCTACGAGGCCTGTTGCAATCCAATTCTGCAGGCGCAATTGTTGAACGCCGAGAAGACCCATCTGAATGTTGTCATGGGACTGTGTGTGGGACATGACTCGCTTTTCATGAAGTATTCCGACGCGCTGGTCACGACGCTTGTGACCAAGGATCGGGTCACGGGGCATAACCCGGCTGTGACACTCTACACTTCAAAATCCTATAACAAACAAATTCTTGATCCGGTCCATTTAAAAAGTCTCTGATTTGAACATCCCCGAACGCTATACGAGGCTCGGGGTAAAACCGCCAGCATTCCCTGCTGGAGGAGACACCGGTTCGTCGCAAATTGCACGCCGGGAACCAGTCTAAGACTGAAAATTGAAAATTCACACCAGGAAAAATTTCAGTCGACATGTGAATTCCAAATATGGGTACGCATAACAGCGAGATCAAGTTCGTCTGTGGCCTAGGCACGAGGTGTTCGCGGCGCCGCTTAATTTGCGGAATGCATATTTATATCTGAAACAATTATTTGTTGTGTATGTGTCGATGGTAATCCCGCCTGAAAAAGAAGGTCTTCAGAGGTGAAATTTTCAATAAAAGTTTGTCAATCTGTGTCGGTCGAAAATATCGCGGATGGGGGAGCACTATTGCCTTCGGTCATGTCGCGAGGGCTAAACCGGATATGCAAATGAAAAATTCATCGTTCGCTTTCAAGAGCCACTCGTGCAGAATTGGCGATTCTGGGTAACGTATCTGAGCGTAATCAGTGACCAGAGTTTCGACCACATGGTCGACATTCTGAGTGCTATCCAGCCGGGTCTGAAGGCGTTCAAGAAGTCGGATCTAGACCTTTCCAATCAATTGCGGTGAGATCATGCCAATAACCATCATCATTGAGCCACGCGTCGGTAATGTCGACGTATCCCGCAGAGTCACCGTGCAGGGTCTCGCGCCCGACGAACGCGTCGAAATCGGCGTCACCACGCGGGGCAACGACGGCGCTAAGTGGACTGCACATCCCGTGTATATCGCGGATTCGGAAGGTTCCGTCGATCTTGCGCGTGATGCGCCGGTGCAGGGTGATTATCAAGACGTCGACGTTGACGGTTTTTTCTGGTCACAGGCCCTGGTCGAGCAAGCAGCAGCGCCAATCCCTGCAGGGCGTCAGCAGGTGCGTCCGATTTCCGTAGAAATCACTGTGCGCGGTTCTGCAGGTGTTCTTGCGAAAGATACGTTCGAACAGTCGTTTCTTGCTCCGGGTGTCAGGCGAACGCACCTTGACCAGGACGGGTTTGTCGGTACCCTTTTCGTGCCGGGGAGCGTGGGTCCCCATCCAGTCATCGTAGTTCTCAATGGATCGGGTGGCGGCGTCAACGAGGAGCGCGCAGCGCTCCTTGCTGCGCATGGGTTTGCCGCACTCGCGCTCGGGTACTTCGGCGCGCCGGGGTTGCCCGCCCACATTTCCAGCACCCCGCTTGAATATTTTGAACGCGCGCTGAAATGGTTGCACAGGGAATTCAAGCCGCTTGTGGACTTTATCGCGGTCATGGGGCAGTCGCGCGGCGGCGAACTCTCGCTCTTGCTGGCCTCGGAATATCCTGATCTGGTGTCTGCGGTCGTCGCCTACGTGCCAAGCTCTGTCGTCCACGGCGTGCTTGCCGCCGGGTATCCGGGCGAGAACAGGTTTGCCCCCGCATGGACACGCGCCGGAAAACCGCTCACCACGGTCTGGGCGCAAAACGAGGTTGCGCAGGCCTGGGCGTCGATCGACCGACAATCCGAGCCACGCCGTCAATCGCAAGCGTTTGTCGAGGCACAGAAGAATCCTGATGCGGTGTCGCTTGCGCGCATCCCGGTCGAAAAAATCCGGGGTCCGGTATTGCTGCTTTCAGGTGGCGACGACGGGTACTGGCCGTCCACGGCTTATGCGAGGCACATCGAACAGCAACTGCACGATCACCGCCATCCGCACGAGGTCCTGCGCCTGGACTACCCAGACGCTGGCCACTTTATCCAGCACCCGCTCGTACCCACGACGGTCATCGCCCGGGCACATCCTGTTTCGGGCATCGTGATGACGGGAGGCGGGACCCCTGCGGCCAATGCCAGGGCGAACCGGGAATCGTGGCCACAATGCGTCGATTTCCTGCGGCGATCCGTCGCTACATTGAGAAACCGCCTCAACCCTACTTGATGTTGAGTGATTTTTCGTAGGGCCTTGTGTCGAAACCGGAATCCGGCACATCGCCCTTGAATAATCCACCCTGGCGAAATATCTCGACCATCTTGCGCAGCGTTTCGAGATCCGACGCGGTGAGTGAAACGCGGTAATTCTGATCCCAAAGATCCGCGAAAACCTGTGCGTCGGCCATTGGCAGGTTTGCCGCCTTGGCGACCGCCGCGACGACTGCCGCGGGATTCGCGTGCCCGAACTCAAGGACCTTGCGCATTGCTACCACCGCACGCACCGCACCCTCCGGGTGCTTCTCCAGCCAGTCGCTGCGTACCAGTCCCACGGCGTTATATGGCACGCCTTCTGTCTTTGTGATCTTTGCCCACTCTTGTGCGAATGACGCGAGTTTTCGAACCTTCAGATCGGTCAGTTGCACGACTGTGACGTTGCGCAGCGCCGCCGCGTCAACTTCCCTTTGCGCAAGGAACTGAACCAGCCTGGGCTCGTTGCCGGGAACCAGAGAAAAATCGCCAGGGCGAATGCCATAGTTGATTGCGAGGATCGCCGACGCAATTGCAGCCGTCGAGCTGCCGGTAGGTGACATCGCGATTTTCTTTCCTTTCAGCGCGCCGAGAGATTCGACTCCAGAATCCTGCGCCACGACAAAATCCACGTTGGCAGGTTGCGTTGCCAGGATGATTTTGACCGGCACGCCATCGCTGATCAGGCTAAACGCACCGGCCGCCGGTGATCCGAACGCGAGGTCGATCGCGTTCGCGGCGATGGCACGCGACGGGCCGTTTACGTCCGAAAACTTTACGTACTCGACATCAAGCCCCTGATCCTTGAAGAAGGTTCCCGCCTCGAGTACGGCGCCAAAGCCCAGTGTGAGGCCGCTGGGCCAGTATCCGACCCGGATTTTCTGCGCCTCGGCGGGCAAGCTGAGCGCCACCGCCGCGAGTGCGACGGCGCCAATGAACTTGCGCAACAGTCCAGACTTGAACATGACTAAATACTCCTGAAAAGAGAGGTCGACCACCCCACCTGACGGTGTCGCCTCGTGGGTGAATGATTAAGCGACGGTTCGGGATCCGTCAGGGACGCACGACTCCCAGAATACGATTCGGTGATGCAGCCACCGGATCAATTGCGTTGCTGCCACGCCGATCACTGCAAGAAGGAACACGCAGGCGAACATCCCGCTGATATTCAGGTTGACGGCGGACGCGGCGATCAGATAGCCCAGTCCGGCCTCGGAGGAAACCAACTCGCCCACCACGGTGCCGATCAGCGCGAGGGAAATTCCGATCTGTAGGCCAGCGAAAATGTCCCCGGCTGCGGACGGGATTTTTACGCAACGAAATACATACCAGCGTGATGCGTAGAACGCGCGGCTCGCGTCGATCAAGTCAGGATCGACGCGTTTGATACCGACGATCGTGTTGACGAAGAGCGGGAAAAAGCAGATCAGAACAACGAGCACGACCTTGGAGGCGATGCCAAAACCAAACCAGACCAGGATCAATGGCGCGAGCGCAACCTTGGGAATCGCCTGGATGCCGATCAGCAGCGGATAGACGAACTTTTCAAAAGTTGCCGACTCGGCCAGCAGCGCACCCAGAATGAGCGCCAATGCGCTTCCGATCAGAAAGCCGATGACGGTCGCCGACACCGTGTAGCCGATGTGCCTCCAGATGGTTCCGTCCGCAAAACTGGCGTAGAGCGCCTGCGCCACGGAATAGGGGGTCGGCAGGATATAGGCGGGAACCTCCAGCGTCACGACGAGAAGATGCCAGGCGACAAGCACGAGAATCAGCGTCGTTGCGGGGTAGAGAAGATCAAGAAATTTTCGCACTGCGCTCACTCCAGAAAATGGCGACGCAGCTGTCTGCATGCATTGCTGAACTCCGGCGTCGTCATCGTGTCAAGGGTCCTGGGTCGGGGTAAATCAATCACGTAGTCTTCGATGATCCGACCAGGGCGTGCCGACATCACCAATACGCGGTCTGACAGAAAGACGGCTTCCTGGATGCTGTGCGTGATGAAAAGCACTGATTTCCTGTCCTGTATCCAGATACGCTGCAATTCAAGCGTCAAGGCTTCCCGGGTCATTGCATCGAGCGCCGCGAACGGTTCATCCATGAGCAGCAAGTCGGGGTCGCGCAAGAGCATGCGCGCGAGGCCTACACGTTGTTGCATGCCGCCAGAGAGCTCGTTCGGATAGTTGGTGGCGAACGCCTCGAGCCCGACTAGTGCGAGCAACTCGCGCGCACGCGTCTGCGCCTGGGCGAGATCCCAACCGAGGGTGTCTGCCGGCATCAGCACATTGCCAAGCACGGTTCGCCACGGAAACAGCGTCGGCTTCTGGAACGCCACGCCGATTTGTTGGCTCGGGCCCTGAACGTCACGACCGCCAAGCCGGACAACCCCGCTGCTGGGGCTGATCAACCCCGCGACGATCTTCAGTATTGTCGATTTGCCACAACCGGACGGGCCGAGTAGCGAGACGAATTCGCCTGGCCTGACATCGAGCGCGACCTCGCGCAGCGCTTCGATCGTGCCAGACCGCGTGCGATAGACGACGCCCAGGTCCCTGATCGACAGTCCCGATGCGAGCCTGATCGCCGCAGTGGCGAGTTTCAGGCTTTCCCCCAAGTCGCTCATCACTGCGCCGCGCGTGCACGCGCCTGCACTTGCGCCACATCGAACTGCGAGAACTGCGGCACGAGCGCATTGCTGAAAATCTTCTGCACGGGGATGTTGTCAGTATTGAATTCCCCGGCGGCATACATGGCCTTGACGAACTGCTCGATCACTGCAAGGTCGAATTGCCCATAGGTGCGCGCGGTGCCGTTCCGGTTGCGCAGTACCGCATCCATGCGCTTTTGGGAAAGGGTGATTGCCTCGGCAAGCTGGCGTTCGGGATTGTCGGTCTTCGCCCTGACTTCCGGCTGCAGGCGCCAGAACGCCTCGACGCACAGTTTCGGGTTTGCATCGCAGGCAACCAGTGCTTTGGTGTAGGCGCGGCCAAACCGGGCCAACAGATCCGGTTGATCCCTGAGCGTATCCTGATGCGCGATGAAACCATTGCTGTTGATGTCACGGAAGACTTGCGGGTAGGGCAGGCGCCGCAGTGGCGTGCCGCTAAGTTCAAGCATCGCATGCCAGCTGCTGTTGAAATTTAGCGCGTCGACGCGTCCTTCCTTCAATGCCAGAAAGCCGGATCCAAGCACGCCCACGGCGACGATGTCGACATCCTTGCCAGCGGTCAGACCCTGCTCGCGCAGGAGTGCCCGGGTCGCCGGTATCGTGCCCCAGGTCATCGCGCCGACGCCGATTTTCTTGCCTTTCAGGTCTGCGATCGTTTTAATCGGGCTGCTGGCAAGCACGGCGAGCTCGATTTCATTGCGGGGCGTCGCGTTGTAGAAATAGGTGACAGGCAGCGGCGTTTTGCCCGTCTCGTAGCTCGCCAGAACGGGCTCCGGCAAGGGAAAGCCAATGGTCACTTTCTTGGTGGCGACTTGCGGTAGCAACGCACCGGCGCCCTGGAACACGATGGTCTTGACTTGGAGGTTTTCCTCTCGGAAGAAACCGAGCTCGAAGCCCAGTGCGTAGACGCCGCCGCTATCGACGGTGAGTGGAATTGCAAGTGCCACCGTTACCTCGTCTGCTGCATGCGCGGCACCTGTCGCAAGCGCGGTCAGGATCATGGCTGATGTCGATGCCGTGACGATGAGCCTGCGCACGATGGGCGAAGGAAGGGAATTGCGATGAGTGTTGTTCATGATGATCCTCAGGTGGTTCATTGGGCGCTGTCCAGCAGCGCGATACGCTTGAGTTCCGCGCGGTCGACCTTGCCCGTCGAGGCAAGGGGGAGGGCGTCAATCAGCCAGACGCGTCTGGGGTGCTGGTAAGCGGGCGCGTTTTCCAGTGCGTGGCGCTTGATCTGGGCTTCGTCAATCGGATATCCGGGTGTCGGAACGACAAAAGCGATGGGCTTGTGCCCCTTGATGTCGTCTTCTAGTGCCACGACGCAGGCTTGCTGGACGCCGGGATGGGTTTCCAGGACAACTTCGACTTCCCCGGGAAAGATGTTTTCCCCACCGCAAACGAACATGTCGTCATTGCGGCCGACAAAGTAATAAAACCCAGCCTCATCCTGGCGGAGAATGTCGCCAGTCACGTAGTAGCCGTCTGTGGTGAGCGCGCCTGCCAGGTCAGGTCGATTGTGATAACCCAGCATCAATCCAGGGCTGCGGATCTGGAGCACGCCCTGGCTGGCTGGGTTGCCGTGATCGTCGGCCAGCCGGAGCTGAACTTGCGGGTGGGCATAGCCCACTGACATGCGCGGCTGCGGCTTGCCCTCGGGGTGGGGGCCGAAGGTGACGGGTCCGCCCTCCGTGGTGCCGTAGGAATTGATGATGCGAGCCTGGGGCATGATGCCGGCAATGCCCTCAAAGAGGGATTCGCTGACCGGCGCCGATCCCATCCTCACCACGCGTACCGACGAGAGATCTGCACGCGCAAGCTCCTCGTGTTCGCGCAAGATCATCGCCATCATGGGGGGCACCGAGGTGAGCCAGGTCGCCCGGTAGCGCGCGGTTGCGCGGATATAGTTGACCGCATTGAACTGCGTCATCAAGACAATGGTGCTGCCGCCTGCGATTGCTAGCTGGCACAGGGCCAGCGCGTTCATGTGATAAAGGGGAGCGGCGACCAGATAGCGCTCGTCGCCCAGTTGTTGCCCGGCCAGTCGCGTGCGCAGCACCCAGAGGTGGCTTTGGTGGGACAGGCGAACGCCCTTGGGTACACCGGTCGAGCCAGACGTATACAAGATAACGGCAAGCGCGTCAGGCTCGGGCACCTTGACGTCGAACGGGCCTTCATTCAGCAGCGCGTCGAAGCCGTTTTCCCCGTCTTTGCCGAACTCAACCACTGGCAGATTCGCCGGGACTGACGCCCGGTGCGGTGCGTCTGCGAAGACCAGGACTGCGCCACTGTCGGCCAGAACGAAGTCGGACAGGCGGCGCGGAAACTTGTAGTTCAAGGGAACGACGACGATCCCGGCGCGAAGCGCGCCAAGCAGCACGATGAGGTATTGGGCGCAATTCGTCGACAGCACGGCAACCCGCTGACCCGGCACAATGCCCCGCGCAAGCAACCCGCGCGCCAGCGCATTCGCCTGGGCCTCTAACTGCGAATAGGTATAGCGCTTTTCGCGCATGGCCTCGTCCAGAGCGATCAGCGCAACGTGATCGGGTGCGATCCCCTCGGGTACGAGATCGCCGAGATTCAGAGCACTAGACATTGGTCAGGTACACGCCGCGACCGCTGGCAACCAGTTTGCCATCGGTGTCCAGGACCCGGGCCTCAGAAACCGAGAACTGGCTGCCCACCTTGATCACCTTGCCGTGCGCGACCAGGTCTGTGCCCTTGGCCGCACGGTGATAATCGACTCTCAGGTCAACGGTCGGCACGCCGCGCCCCGTCGTCCAGACCAGCGCCCAATCCGCGGCGAGATCGACCAGAGCGGCGAGAATGCCGCCATGCGTATAGCCGCCGTCCGGGTTGACGACCCACTCGGGTCGCCATTTTGCCGCGATGGTGATTTCGCCCTCGGACACGGACCGGACTTCGAGGCCGAGCCATTGGTGGTAGGGGCCTCGCAGGAGTCGCGCCTGGATATCGGCGGCCGAGGGAATGGGTTTGGTGTCTGACATGGATTGCTCTCGATTTTCTCAGATGATGTTCAGGGGGTCACGATGATCTTGCCAAGGACGGTGCGCTCCTCCAGGGAGCGCAAGCCATCGACGGCGCCTTCGAGCGCAACGACACGGTCGATGACAGGTACGATGCGACGATTCGCTACCAGTTCGAGCAGCGCCTTGAGGTCTTCGTCATAGAAGCTGTTTGATCCCTTAATGTTGATCTCGAAGCTCCAGACATACCGGAGATCTTCTTTCGGGTCGTGGCCCGCTGTGGCGCCGCACACGAGCAGAATGCCACCACGCTTGATGCACTTGAGCGAAGGCAGCCACGTATCACCGCCCGTGAAATTGACGACGACATCCACACCGCCTGCGTAACTGCGGCGCTGCGGCTTGCCATAACGTTCGTTTGCCCAGCGGGAAAAATCAGTTTCCTTGTAGTCGACGACGTAATCTGCTCCGGCCTGCAACAGCTTTGCGGTTTTTTCCGCGCCACTGGCGCAGGCGATGACCTCGGCCCCCAGCATCTTGGCCAGGACCACCGTCGCCGTTCCGACGCCACCGCTCGCACCGAGCACCAGCACCTTGTCGCCTGCTTTGACGGTCTTGTGCGTGATCAGCATGCGGTGCGCTGTGCCATAGGCCACCGGCAGGGCAGCGGCCTGCTCGTAAGTGACGGCATCGGGCAGGGGAATCAGCTGTTCTTGCGACACGAGGCAGTATTCAGCCATGCCGCCATCTAGCATTTCGCCAACCAGCCCCTTTTGGCGATTCACCGGATTGACAAGAACCCGGTCACCAACCTTCCACCCCGTAACGCCTTCACCGATCGCGGCTACGTCGCCGGACAGATCCAGGCCGATCACGACAGGCAACGGTACTTTGATCCCTGGCATGCCCCGCACGGTAAATACGTCGTGGTAATTGAAAGAGGACGCCCTGACACGCACCAGTACGTGTCCCGGGACCACATCCGGAACCGGTTTGTCCGTCACCACCGACAGTTGGTCGAGTCCGCCGTGTGCCTTGAGCACCAATGCCTTCATTGTTCCTGCCATGTCATTACTTCCCTGAGTTAATTGATTGAAGTTTCATGCTTGTACCTGGCGACGCCAGCGAAACAGGCGCGTCTCCAGAGGTTTAATCAGCCCGAATTCCAGCATTACCATGAGCGCCACCAGCGTAAGCGTCCACGCAAAGACCTGGTCTGTCTGCACAAGATCCGCCGCCTGGCGCAACCGGTAGCCGACACCGCTGGAAGATCCGATCGTCTCGGCGACAAGTGAAACCCTCCAGCCAAAGCCAAAGGCCAGTCGCGCACCGGAAAAAAAGTCGGGCAAGATCGTGGGAAAGTAGATCTGGCAAACAATCTGCCAGCGCGATAGGCGCAGGCTGTGCGCCAACTCGACGAAGTCTGCGTTGACTGTCTGCGTGCCGCGCCAGACATTGGTCAGAATCAGCGGCATCGCCGTCATGAAAACTACGAAAATCGTCGTGGCATTTGAAATGCCAAACCAGATCAGCGCGAAAACCGCCCAGATAGCCGATGAAATCGTGTTGGTGATGGCCAGCAGCGGCTCGAAGAAATCGCCAAGGCGCCGGTTGCTCCCGAGCGCAAGCCCGAGCGCCAACCCCACCACGGCGGCCATCACGAAACCGGCGACGACGCGCCAGAAGGTGATGCCCAGGTCTGTCCAGAACGTTTCGGTGTGAACCAGCAACCAGAGCGCACGACCGACACGCTCCGGGCCCGGCAGCACATAGTGCGGGGCCCCGCGAGCCCCCAGGTACCAGGCCAGCAGGATCAAACCCGCGAGCGCGGCGCGACTTGCGAAATGGACGATAGGTCTCCTGATGTCGAACTGGGTCGACTTCACTGCGGCAACTTTCGACATGATGGGTTCAGATCAGTTGCCGCAGGGCTTGCATCTGCGCGGTCATTGCCGGGTTGCCGTGTAGGCGCGGCCTTGCCAGACCGATTTCGATCTCGGTTCGAACGCGCCCCGGATTCGGCTGAAGAATCACGACCCGGTCAGCAAGCGTGACCGCCTCCTCGATGTCGTGCGTGACGAAGACGACTGACATCTTTCGCGCCGCCTGGATGCCAAGCAGTTCCAGGTGCATTTGGCTGCGCAACGCCGGATCGAGTTTCGAGAAAGGTTCATCCAGCAAGAGGATCCGCGGTTCCTTGACTAGGCTGCGCGCCAGTGCGACCCGACTGCGCATGCCGCCTGACAGTTCTCCCGGATACATGCGCTCGAAACCAGCCAGCCCAACGGACAGGAGCGCCTGGCGCGCGCGATCACGGCGCTCGGTGCGTGGGATACGCTCTGCCTCGAGGCCGAGCGCGATATTTTCGATTGCAGTGCGCCAGGGTAGTAACCGGTCGTCCTGGAACAGGTAGCCAACGCGCCCCCAATCGACGAACGTCTGGAGAGGCTGCCCGTCGATAAGCACCGATCCGCGGTCAGCAGCCACTAACCCGGCGATGATGTTGAGCAACGTGCTTTTGCCGCAACCGGATGGTCCCAATATGGCCGTGATGCTGCCCAGGGCGACGCTGAAACTGACATCATCAAGCACTGTGAGCGCACGGGTGCCCGCTCGCGTGAAATGCTTGCCCACGCTTGCAACACGGATAGCCGGAAAGTTCTGCCGTGCTCCGGTAGCTTCTGTTTGTTCTTCCCGGAGCGCTACTTCGATTGACATGATGTTTGAGGCACGCCCTGCGAGGCACTGCCGAATGATTGATCCTGCGATCAGTCTATCGGCGGCACCTTCACGAACATACGATTCTTATTCGATTAGCTTATGAAGGGCTCCCCCATAAGCTGATAACCGACAACGCTTAGCCGAAAATGTAGGTCTTGATCGAGCTGAAAGTCGTAGTTGGTGTAGACGCACCGCAGCCCGCAGAATCAGAAGCTGTACCCAGCCATCCTATAAATTTCCGCAAGAGTCTTGGGAGGAACAGGGACACATGGCTCACGACAAAATTCGTATACCTGGAACAAAGCGTCGGTGACTTTTCTAGCAACCGAATCATTGACAAATATGCGGCCATGATCGGTCCAGCCCACCTCCTGATTTGTCGCCAGCACACTAGACGTAAATGATGTGGATCCTAAGCCAGATAATGCTTGAATGAGGCTGTTTTCTGCTTTGTAAAAATCAATATTTTTTTCAAAGGTTAAGAGTGGAAGAATGATTTTTTCGCAGAGTGATCGGTCCTCACACAGATCCAGTAAAGCTTTCAGTCCAACGGAAACCGAATCCTTAATCACGGGCATGACGATGACTATGGCGCGTGCCGATCGAATTCGTTTTCGAAGTTTTCAACAGACTGGGTGCGTGTATTGCAACTAAATAGGTCTTCCGAAGAAAAATCGTATAAGCCCGTCTCAACCACAGGGATACCCCGTGCTTTGATTGCGTTGATCGTATGGCGAATCAGTGCGGATGACTGAGAACGTATTTCTGAACAACCTGTCAGTGCGAGAATCATTTCAGCCAGACCTGATGAATGACAGAGTGCATTGCATAAGCGCTGATTTGAAAACCAGATGCCCCATCGCAAGACATCCGTAGACAAACATATATTTTTTTCATCCGTTGCAGCCGGTTCAGATGCGTTACCCATAATTTCCCACTTTGCACGAGTGGCTCATGAAAGAGAACGATGAATTTCGCATTTGCATATCCGGAGCCTCGCTATATCTAAACTCGGAATCAATATTTTGTAATCGGTAATCGTCTACTTAAACTTGAGCAATACTCAAGAGGACGGTTTAATGACTATCACCCCAAACGCAGTGCCCGCTTTCACTCCAGAGAGTGTTGATCTGCTCCTTTCCTCTCTGGGCATTCAGGATGCGGCCAGTCAGGTTGCGGTGCAGGCCGGCTATGACGTGCTTGCCCAATTCATGTCTACGTTTAACTCTCGTGACGCAAGTAGCTGGGCACAAACGTTGAATTTTCCCCATGTTCGCCTGACAGCCGGCCAAGTGCAGCTCTGGCAGACAGCCACCGACTACGCCGCCACCAACAATCTTGAGGACTTTGCAGCGACAGGTTGGGCCTATACGCGTTGGGACTGGATCAAGCCCATTCAGGCTGGCCCGGACAAAGCACATTTCGCGCTTCAGTTCACACGCTACAACGCAGCGCACCAACCGATCAGCTCGTACCAGGCACTCTATGTGGTGACCCTGCAGGACGGGCACTGGGGCGTTCAGTCACGCTCGAGCTATGCCGGAATCGCGATCAACGGCGCTGCCTTCTGAGGCAAGGAGAACCTATGCAACATATCCCTCAACGTAGAAAAATTCTTGCCGCGCTTGCTGGTGTTGGCCTGCTCGGTGGCTTGCCCTTGATTGCCCGCGCTGGCACCTTTCCGCAACGTCCGGTCAAGCTGATCGTGCCTTATCCCGCAGGTGGCGTTGTGGACGTGGCGGCTCGCATCATCGCCGACGATGTCGCTCAGCGCTGGGACCAACCCATCGTGGTTGAAAACCGTGCCGGAGCCAATGGGAACATTGGGGCCGATCTCGTCAAACACGCCAAACCTGACGGCTACACCTTGCTGGTTGGCTCGATGTTTGTTGTCATTAATCCGCTGATCGATAAAGCCTCGCGCTATGCCACGCAGGACTTTGATCCGATCGTGGGGATTGGCTCGCCACCGAACCTGCTGGTTGTCCCAGCCTCATCGCCTGCGACATCGCTTGAGGAGTTCGTCCAGTTAGCCAGGAATTATCCTGGAAAATTCAATACACCCAACCCTGGTGTTGGCAGTTCCAACCATCTTGGGTTGGAACTTTTCATGCAGGAATCCGGCGTGGATCTCGTGCAGGTGAACTACAAGGGGCAACCGCCTTTCCTTGTCGACCTGATCAACGGTCAACTTCAATTTGCCTATCTGACCACGGCACTGGCCTTACCCCATATTCAGACTGGCAAGCTGCGCGCGCTCGCAGTGGTATCTCATCAGCGTCTCAAAGCCTTGCCAGAGATTCCCACGCTCGCCGAGGCGGGCTATTCCAAGGCCATCGTACTTCCCTGGAACGGTCTGTTGGCGCCGGCAGGCACGCCAGAAGCCGTTCGTGACCGCATTGCTGCAGAGGTCAGTCAGTCGTTGCGCAAACCGGGTGTGATACAGCGTTATGAGGCGATGAGTGCTGAGATTCCTGAATTCACGCAAAATTTTTCCGCCTTCGTTCAAGCAGAAAAGACGCGCTGGACCAAGCTGGTCGCAGAGCGCAAGATCACGACGCAAGGTCTCCTCTGACAGGATGATAAATTCGCGCGTATTGGATGACAGTCCTCAGGGTCGCTGGTGGATGCGAGGGTATAGACATTGTGGCTCCATGGCGCGTGGTCAAGCCAGACACACACCATGAAATTCCCTGCATGCCTGATCGAAGAGATCAGGCTCTCATATCGCACCTGGTGCGAAAACGATTTGTTAATTGTTTTCTTATTCGGATTGTCTTCATAAAGACATGTTGTGAACGCATAACTCGCGGGCGCAAAGCTGTTGCTCTGGTTCATTGTCTTGAACGATCCGCGCGATCGATCAAAACGTTTTTTCTCGCTGGTCAACCAAATGATTGAATATGCGTGAATGCAATAGATGAAATTTCTATTTGCATATCTTGCATATTTTTATAACCTGACCATGCCATATTCTTAGTACTTTTTTTTCGTTTGATATCGGTCATTGCATCTTTACCATATAAAAAAACAAGGTGCATGAGCAATGACTGATACGAATATATCCAACGATTTGTCAGGTTCCGTCGAAGCCGCGCGTGCGGTAGGGCTAGCAGGTGGCTTGTCATACGCCGGCAATGTTCCGCCTCGCCTGGCGTGGGATCTGTTCTCTTCAGGTCAGGCCCAGTTGGTCGATGTGCGCTGCGCCGAAGAACGCAAATTTGTAGGTCATGTCCCCGGCAGCGTTCATGTGGCGTGGGCAACTGGAACAAGCCTGACCCGCAATCCGCGTTTCGTGCGTGAACTCGAGGCAAAGGTTGGCAAAGACGCAACCATCTTGCTGTTGTGTCGCAGTGGCAAGCGCTCGGCGCAAGCCGCCGAGGCTGCCTCCAAGGTCGGATTCGCCAACGTCTTCAATGTGCTGGATGGCTTTGAGGGCAATCTTGATGCACAACAGCATCGAGGGGGGCAGGATGGTTGGCGATATAACCGGCTGCCCTGGGTGCAGGACTAAGCGGGGATCATCATGGATGCTTTTCTAATGCCGCAACGGGCATCATCGGTCGAACCTGCAGCCGTGTTTGATCTTGACGGCGTGGTCGCAGCGCTCGCGCAGGTGCGCCAGCGTTGGCGACTGGCGCAACAACGATCGACTGAGGTGGGCGGTCGCGAACTCCCATCACGTGATGCGCTGACTGCGATCATGGAAGGACTGCGTGGCGCGTTGTTCCCGATGCGGCTGGGGCCACCGGATCTGCGCCACGAAAGCGAAGACTATTACGTCGGCCATACGCTCAATACTGTCCTGCATGGTCTGCTCGGCCAGGTTCGACTTGAACTGAATTATCAGGTACGGCATCTGGCGTCAGTTGATCCATCACAGCTTGAAAAACAGACTCTGAAAATCATTCGTGAATTTTCTGAATCCCTGGTGGGCATACGTACGCTGCTCGATAGCGACGTGACGGCTGCTTTTGCTGGCGATCCGGCGGCGCGTAGTGTGGACGAAGTCCTGCTCTGCTACCCGGGCATACACGCCATGATTCACCATCGCGTGGCACATCGTTTGTACAAGCTTGGTGTGCCCTTGCTGGCCAGGGTGGTTGCCGAACTTGCACACGGTCATACCGGGATTGACATTCATCCTGGGGCGACCATCGGTGCGGGACTATTTATCGATCATGGCACAGGTGTCGTGATTGGGGAAACGGCAGTGATCGGCGCAAACGTCCGCATTTATCAAGCCGTGACGCTTGGTGCTCGCAGCTTTCCCACGGACGACGCTGGTCATCCTGTCAAAGGGCTGGCGCGTCACCCGATCGTTGAGGACGATGTGGTCATTTTTGCGGGGGCGACGGTACTCGGGCGCGTCACGCTGGGCCGCGGCGCCTCAATCGGAGGGAATGTCTGGGTTACCCACGACGTAGCACCCGGTGCCCACATTACGCAGGCGCATTCACGCCAGGCTACCTAACCAAATTTAACGTTGATCAATCACTGCATTACCACCCCCTAGCCAGAGAGAGGTTTTCATGTCTGAAGTCATTCCGGGTCAATTGGCGCTTAGCGATAATGCCGCCCGTCAGTTGGCCAACGCCACTAAAACAACGCCCGTTTTGTCAACGATCAGTCCGCGGTGGCTGGTGCATCTGCTTCAGTGGTCGCCAGTCGAGGCGGGCATCTATCGCCTGAACAAAGTCAAGAATCCACAGGATGTTCTGGTCGCCTGCGCCAAGCGTGACGAATCAGAGCTTCCACAGACGTTTGTGGACTATGAGGACAAGCCGCGGGAATATTTTCTGAATGCGGTGTCCACCGTGCTCGACGTGCACACGCGCGTGAGTGACCTCTATAACAGTCCCCATGACCAGATCAAGGAACAACTCCGCCTGACGATCGAGACGATCAAGGAACGGCAGGAAAGCGAGCTCATCAATAATCCGGACTACGGCTTGCTCGCCAACGTTGCACCTGAGCAGATTGTCTATCCTCTGACGGGTGCTCCCACACCGGATGATTTGGATGAATTGCTGACCAAGGTCTGGAAAGAGCCAGCATTTTTCCTGACACATCCGTTGGCGATCGCCGCTTTTGGACGCGAGTGCACGCGTCGTGGTGTGCCGCCACCGACTGTCAGTCTTTTTGGCGCGCAGTTCCTGACCTGGCGTGGCATCCCCCTTATCCCCAGCGATAAGGTGCCCGTCGCCGATGGAAAGACCAAAATCCTGCTGATCCGCGTTGGGGAAAAACGCCAGGGTGTGGTCGGCCTTTATCAGCCTGGCCTGGCCGGTGAGCAAAGCCCCGGTTTGTCAGTGCGGTTCATGGGGATCAGCCGAAGCGCAATCGCCTCATACCTGATCAGTCTGTATTGCTCGTTGGTGGTGCAGTCTGAAGATGCGCTGGCTGTCCTTGAAGATGTTGAAATCGGTAAATTCCATGACTATCCTGACACCTACAAGTAACGCGTTGGCCCTGCCGCCTGGGCTTCCGGACATTCAGACACTGGCAAAACTGGCGAGTGAGTTCTTCGCGACGTTGCCTGGCGGTGGGCGCGCACCCACACCCGATCAGTCGTCGATTAGCCTGCAGCCTGCCAGCGCTTCTGCGCCTGCTGATGCGTCGCAGATCGTGGTGCCGGATGATCGCGTGAGCGCAAGCCCATTCGGTTTGCCGGGTGCAGAGCAATTGCGTGCACTCCTGGCGCAGACGCCACGATCGAACGCAAGTGCCGCTGCACCCCAGACACCTGCCACCGGGACGGCCAGTTACTATTTTATTGATGCTGCGCCTGCTCCGCACAGCTTTGCTGGTGTGGTTCCCCACGCCGATGCATCGCGTCAGCAGTTGTTTGATGTCAACGCGATTCGACGGGATTTTCCCGTATTGCAGGAGCGCGTGAACGGACGTCAGCTAGTCTGGTTTGATAATGCGGCAACGACACAGAAGCCACAAGCTGTGATCGATCGCATCAGCTATTTCTACGCCCACGAAAACTCGAACATTCATCGCGCGGCGCACGAGTTGGCGGCGCGCGCTACCGATGCGTATGAAGCCGCGCGGGAGAAAGTCCGAAATTTTCTTGGCGCCTCTTCACCGGAGGAAGTCATCTTCGTGCGCGGTGCGACTGAGGCCATCAATCTCGTGGCCAAGTCCTGGGGTGCCAAGCATGTTGGAGCGGGCGATGAAATCATCGTGTCGCATCTCGAGCATCACGCCAATATCGTTCCCTGGCAGCAACTTGCTGCGGAAAAAGGTGCTCGCATTCGCGTGATCCCGGTCGACGATAGCGGTCAGGTCTTGCTGGAAGAGTACAAGAAGCTGTTGAACGACAGAACCAGGATCGTTGCTGTCACCCAGGTATCAAATGCCCTGGGCACAGTGGTGCCGGTCAGGGAGATCGTCGATCTCGCGCACCGGGCAGGTGCAAAAGTTCTGGTTGATGGTGCGCAGTCGGTCAGTCATATGCGTGTGAATGTCCAGGATCTGGGCGCTGATTTCTTTGTTTTTTCCGGGCACAAGATATTCGGACCCACAGGGATAGGCGTGGTGTATGGCCGTCGTGAGTTGCTGCAAGACATGCCTCCCTGGCAGGGTGGGGGAAACATGATCGCGGATGTGACTTTTGAACGCACACTGTTTCAACCGGCACCCAACAAGTTCGAGGCGGGCACGGGCAATATCGCCGATGCGGTGGGGCTGGGCGCCGCAATCGATTACCTCGAACGTGTCGGACTCGTTAACATCGCGCGTTACGAGCATGATCTCCTGGCCTATGCAACGCAGGCACTCACCCCGATTCGTGGCGTTCGCCTGGTTGGTACCGCTCGTGACAAAGCCAGCGTACTGTCCTTTGTGTTGAGTGGCTACACGACAGTGGAAGTTGGTCAGGCGCTCAATCAGGAGGGTATCGCGGTGCGATCAGGTCACCATTGTGCCCAACCTATCTTGCGGCGTTTCGGACTTGAGGCAACCGTGCGTCCTTCGCTGGCGTTCTACAACACCTGCGAAGAAGTCGATCGTTTTGTCACGGTCGTCAGGCAGCTGAGTGCTTCGCGTCATGTCTGAGGTGCCAACACTGATTATTGTCCCGGGCTGGCAGAACTCCGGGCCCGGTCACTGGCAAAGCCTGATGGCTCAACAGTGGCCGGGAGCGGTGTGCGTCCAGCAGAAAAACTGGGAGTCACCTGAAAAAACAGAATGGGTGGATGCGATCGCGCAGACGATCATGAATCAGCCTGGAAAAGTTGTCGTCGCAGCACATAGCCTTGGCTGCATCGCCACGGCGCATTTGCCCTCACAAGTGACCAAGCGCATACACGGTGCTCTTCTGGTCGCGCCGGCCGAGCCCTTGCGGCACGAAGTACTCGCCAATTTTGCACCGGTACCTCAGGCTTTACTGCCGTACCGTAGCATTGTTGTTGGCAGCACGAACGATCCGTACTGCCCACTCAATGTGGTGCGCAAGTATGCGCGGGCCTGGGGGAGCGAAATGGTTTGCCTGAAAAATGCAGGGCATATCAATGTCGACTCAGGCTTTGGGCGATGGCCTGCAGGAGAAAACTTGTTGCAGTCAATCTTCGATGAGATGACTGCCCGTGACCTCTACGTGTACGGGTTGTTGGCGGCTCTCGGCTGACCTGGGCCGACAAGCACGATGGGGCTGACTTGAAGTTGGTTCCGCAGTGGGTCTGCTCCCTATCGGCGCATAACTCAAAATCTTACCAACTATGTTGACAAACTCCGACGGGTAACAGCCAAAAAAAATCCTAACCGATGAAGGTTGGGATTTGCGGTACTGGTGGCGCAACCATAAGCCAGCACAATGATTGGAGCCACTTCTGTTCAATATTTTTCTTATTGAAATGTTGATTAATTCTATCCCAGCAAGTTCGTGCGAGAGTCTAATTAAGTCCTGGTCGGGCTTGAGTGTTGCGCGACCGTGTAAATAATGCCGACAAACATTGCGATGCCAGTAATCAATGCCAGTCTTGGGTCATTCTGTGTGGATAAGAGACCAAAACTAAACGTACCAAACAAAAGACTTGCGTTCAAGGTTATTGGAATCAGAGCAGATGCAACTTGAATTTCTGATGCTGATAAGTCGCGGATGATCGCCACATTATTTGGAGCTGTAAATAAACCTGTGGCCGATCCCAGTATGAGTAAAAACACCGCAAAATGCCATACCCCCCAAGTATCCATGAGCAACAAATATACCAAGCAAGCAATCAGACTCAGGGAGGTGGCATATAGCATCAGTCTCTTAGGAGGATGGGTGTCTGCTTGTCGACCGGCCCATGAGGATAACAAAAGAAAACCAAGAGGATAGGACAGGAAAATTAAACTACTCATCGTTGGAGAAACGTTGCCCTGGTCCTCAAGCAGAAAGGGCGTTAAAAAACGCAGCCCGGCCATCACTCCTTGAAAAACAAAAAGAACCAGAAGGCCTGTTAAAAAGTTTGGCAATTTCAGAGTATCTGTGAGCGTCCGGTGAACGCTAATAGAATGTGTGAAGGGATGATCTGGCGGCATAGCGAAGCGTGCAAAGAGTGCTAAACCCAGTAGAAATGGAATGGTTCCAAAAAATAGCCAGCGCCATTCTAGGCAGGATGCGATGAATCCTCCGACAGGCAAGCCCAGAATCATGCCAGTCCCCGCGCCGGTAGACAGCATCCCAAACGCCCACCCTAATCGATCTGATTTGACCCAGAGCGGAAGTAGGGCATAGCTACTTGCCACAATTGCCCCAATACCGATGCCCTGCACAATTCGGCATCCGATCAGTATGGATAATGTAGGTGCTATTCCACATGCAAATGTCGCTACCGTCGCAATATAGGCGCCAGATAAAAAAAGGCGTGAATAACCCAATCGCTGACCAAGCCAACTAGCGCCAACCAGGGCCGCTACAAGTCCAAACAAAAGGCCGCTGATGACATAGGACACCGCATGGGCTGATGCGTGCATCTCACGAGCCATATCCGGCAGGGCGACGACCACCATAAAAGATTCAAACTGAAAAAAAAATGCTGCTAACGCAACGCAATAGACTATTCTTTTTTCGGCAGACTCTCCGATGTCAGCCAAGCTCATAGTGTAAAAAGCACTTCTGATGAGGAGGGGTCCACAACAATATTCATATCGCTCAGTTGGTAGCAAGCGTCTTGATAGAAAACCCAGGAATTTTCTTGGCCATAGGCTGATTTCACTACAGTGGAAATTGGATTGTTTCTTTGAGAGATATGCTCCAATAAAACGTGCAACAGAAGTGCCTTGTCGCGATCAGTCCCTGAATCTAATCGTAAGGTTTCATCGGGGAGTGCAACGCGATCCCGATCGCTAAAAATGGACTCCGTTTTTTTGATGTGTTGAACCCGTAGCAACGCTGCAGAGACATCTGCCAATTGTGAGGCTAGCTTGATAGCCAGGGGATTGCGCCGAGCAGTTTCAAGATAGGGCATCCGATCTGGCACATTCCATGAGCGATAGGCATAGGATACTGATTTCAGCCAGGGCTCTGGGAGTTGCTGCACGAGTTGCTCAACATCAGTTTTAGATTGAATGCCAAGTGTCTTGCGAAGAATTGCACTGAACGGGGATTCTGGAGTGCGCTGCTGTGGATGACTCAAACCTTGGTCTATCTGCTGTAAACGTACACCAAAAAAATCATCCATCCGTTCTACATACTGATTAAGATCTGCAAATTCTATTGAACACTTGCCCGCATCAAATTCAAATGCCCCGGCAACGGTTGTTATTTTATTGAAATCAGCAAATAGCGTATCAAAGCATGATTGCGCATCGCCGTTGAAAGTCTCATGGACCATTACATTCCATTGCGTTTTAGAATACAAACGATTCTTGCCGTAAAACCACCATGACTCATTATTTGGCCCGTATCCAAACGCACTGTAATGTGTCGGGCTGGAAAGAATAGCGATACCCGACACGTCCTCTTGATTGAGTGCGAGAATCAGAGCGATGAAAATAGTCGTTTCATCAAGGCACGAAGTGAGTCCGTTGGGTGCCCGCGATCCATGACCACTAAATTTTCGATGCGCGCGAACAAGGTCGTAATTTTGGTATATATACGCTGGGAAGCGTTCATGGCTGATGTCATCTAATAACTGAGCCGTCAGTTTTGATTGGTGCTCGCCCAGGCGGCTGCGATCCTTGAGCGCTTGTTGCATCCTTTCAAGGAGTTCGTTCAGTGGCTCATTGCCCGACCGACTTCTTTCCGCCTGGATATCCAAGTACCCATAGATTTCTGCGACTTCATTAGGGTGAATATGCTTAAAGCCATGATCGATCTGACGCTGAATCGCCCGTATGGCGTTTGGTATACCCTCTTCACTCGTAGCAGGGGGTGTGGTTAATGCATTTCCATCAACCCCTTTTGGGGTTGAATATTTGGCGCGAATTTTTTCCGAGAGCAGCCAGAGTTCAGGCGATAGCAAATTTGCTAAAAGTAAAGGTGCAATCAGATTGCTGTTGCACAGTACATCGAATATGTTGGGAGCAACAGCGGTACTGAAATCGAGCGTTGTTTCTTGGGGCGTGATCGTCATAATTAAGCCATCAGTAATTTGGATTGTTTCATGGTGAATTCCTTTAATCGACCCGTTTAGGCTTGCCAAAATCATAAAAATGACTATGTTGACTTTCCTCAATGGGTTGTTGACTCTTACCTCAATGGGTTATTGACGATGAGTCGATTTTCCGGTGACTATGGAACATGATCATTGAGGCGCGAATCTCACGTCTCGGTTTTGACTGTATTTCGTTTATGTGGATCTGATTCCTTTAGCATGCGTCTGCCCGCGATCAACTCACCTGCAAAAAATAGACTGCTGCTGTTATGGGGCTGGGTGCTCGTCATTTTAATCGGGACTCTGATCGGCAACTTCAAGGCAATTGGGTATTACCGTGATACCGAAAGGGCAAACCTCACCACTCAGTCGGCAGTAGTAGGCAACGCCTTGGCAGATCACTCGCGTCAGATAATGAGGCAGGTCGATACGATCCTTCGTGGCGTACAGATTTTCTATTCACGATCGCAGTCAATTCCGGATAGTCAAGGATACATTGCCGGGCTCCCGGCTGACGAAGGGCTGATTAGCGGAATCTATATTGCTGATCGACGCAGCCAAGTGTCATGGATACAGGACAAGACGGAGAAAGAGTTCTCCGTGGACGACCGTGCCTATTTCCAATTTCATCGGGCTAATCCAGATTCCGGCATGATCATCAGCCCAGTCGTAACGGGGCGAGCGACCAATACATTCAATTTTCATGTCTCGCGTCGTCTTGACAACGCGGATGGATCGTTCGCGGGCGTGGTGATCGCTACAGTTAATCCGAACGCCTTCGTGGATTACATGCTTGATCTCAGCAATAGTCCGGCGGCATCAATAATTAGTCTTTATGAAACATCAGACCATAAATTGCGTTTCCGCATTCCGGTACCCGCTTCATGGCAGTGGAACCAAGTCGTTGATTCTCCCCTATGGGGACTGCTGTCGAATAGCAATAGCGGATATTTTGCGGGCATCAGCCCCATCGACGGTATAAAACGTAGTCTGTATTTCAAGAAAGTTGCGGACTATCCACTTGTTGCAATGTCCGGATTTTCAGAATCTAGCCTTGCCGCAATGGCGTTCGATCGTGGCAGGTGGCTGATCGTCGGTTCAGCGGTTCTCACGGCCTTCATCCTGCTACTTGCCACCTCTGCAAGCCTTGCAATCATTAGAGGCGCAAGGCTAGGCAGTGCGAAGGCTGAGTTAGAGTCTCTCTATCGCGAGATGGAGCGGTTGGCGATGACCGATTCCCTCACCGGTCTGCCCGGTCGCACAATGTTCATGGACAGACTTGCCCAAGCGATCGCACTTGCCAGACGGGAACATAAGTTTGTTGGCGTCCTATTTCTGGATCTCGACGGCTTCAAGACGATCAACGACCAATTTGGACATGACGCGGGCGATCACGTGCTGAAGACGATTGCTCATCGCTGGGAGGCATGCCTGCGCGAAGTCGATACCGTTGCGCGACTTGGCGGAGATGAATTTGCGGTGGTCTTGGGTAGATTGGAAGTGCCCGATGACGCATTGCCTTTGGCTGAAAAATTGATCTCTACAGCCCAAGTACCAATCCAGTTATCAGAGGGGCAGCAGTGCCATGTGAGCGTAAGTGTGGGTATCAGTGCGTATCCGAGGAATGCGGTTCAAATTGATTCACTGCTTACCGCGGCGGACAATGCGATGTACAAAAGCAAGGCGGCTGGTAAGAACAGACTTAGCGTATCCGACGCCTCCCCTACGGCGCAAAGCGAAAGTGAAGAGTGGTTGATATTTGATGCCTCAACGTGTATCGGCAATGCGGTGATCGATGAGCAGCATCGCCATCTCAGCACGATGGTCAATCACTTTAGTCAGGCGGTCAAAGACGGCGCGAATCCCGCCCACCTTGAAGAGCTTTTTGACGAAATAATCAAATTCACGATCTTCAACTCTGAAACGGAAGACGCACTGATGCTTGCGCACGGTTATCCGCACCAGGTTAGGCATCACAATGAACACACCCGTCTGACGATCGACCTGACAAGGGCAAAAACGAAGTTCGGCAAGGGTGGCGAATACTTGGCGATGCAAAAAATCAAGCAGTGGCTGCTCATACACCTCCAGTCTGATAGGGAACTTGGCGACTTCTTGAAAATTCCACATCCCTAGCGCCGACTGGCCGAGTGCCTGACATTCTTCGAAAATTCAGCTACAGCGATAGTACCCACCGCACTTGGTTCTTTATTTGGCCCGTCCCATGTCAAACAGTTGCGATGGTTGGCGATTTTCAGGACCAGAAGCCCCGAGTCTGTGCCAGACGAGCGGCGTTCTCGATTTCAATGCCGTTGTCATTGGAAGGAGCCCGCATCTGCTTGCCCTACCTGCGCAAAAAAACTCTTGGACAGACATCACGGCCACTGTTTTGATGGGCATGGTCAACCTGCACCGTTCTCTGAAAGCCTGGTTCATCAGCCCAAAAGCCACGCACAGGCTTATCGGCAGACGCAACCGCTTGGCAACAGGTTCAACTATATTTTCCTAGAACTGATGTCGAATCCCGGTCACGTACAGGGTACTACTCACGCCTGAGACAAGGCCGGGACCCGTTGCGTACGAAGCCGCGACATACATGTTCGTGCGCTGGGTGAACTTGTACTGATCGCCCGGATGATAGGTATTCTGGTTGCCGGCACCCGCGATCGCGCTTGCCGTGGTTGCGTTCGGCTGGGCCATCGACCAGGAACCAAAGAAGCTGGCTGATTGACCAACCGGCACTGTCAGGCCGACAATATAGGACGTATAGTCCACACCCTCGGCGAACAGGACACCGCCTGAAGATCCGCCCCACGTCATGCCGATGCCATCGATCGCCGCCGCGTTGCCGCCAGAGGTAAAGTTCTGTCCGTTGATCGCGCCACCGCGCGTTTGCCCGACCGCGAGAGCGAGTTGCACCACTTGCCAGTCTCATCACGCCAGGCACGAATAAAGTCCGTGACTTGGGTGTAACCACCTCGATAACCCTGATCCGTGATTTGAACAAACAGCGCACGACCCATGCGACGAGAATCTTTGTGACGCAGCCGATCGGCCTTGAGCGCCAAGATCAGACTCGGCGCATCGTCCGTGAGCTGTCGTGGATCCAAACGCCGCTCGTACTTCGGCGTCACATCGCCGGGTGCTAAAAGCCATCCCCGCTTTTGTACCTGCAATTGTTTTAGTAAATAGCTTCGTTACGTCAATTTTATGAACATTTAGGGAATATCGATGAGGTTCAGGCAGGTTTCACATGAATCTGGCCCCACCCACCACATTTGGCGCAGTTTGGATCGAGTCCTTGCGCGCTTGGGTAGTATGATCCGGTCAAGACTAAGCCACACTATGAGGTTCTAGTCACTCGATGTGGACTCCTTCCATTCGGTAGTGAACGTTGATGAAGGGCACTAGATGAGATCCGCATCATTTCTTGGTTATATCGCCGCAGCCGTTATTTCAGGAAATGCCTGTGTTGCTGCGCCCCTAATCCTTGCTGAAGAGGCAGCGCTTCCGGCCGCCTCTGTGCCTGCGCCGACCCGAGGAATTTCTCGTGGCCCAACGGTACGATTGATTTCTCCTATGGCTGACACGTCCATTAAATCGCCAGTCGATTTTAAAGTGGCGTTTGATCCGAGAGGAGATTCCAAGGTTGATCTTGACTCCGTGCATGTGGTGTATATCAAGTCGCCATTTGTTGATTTGACGCCTCGTTTGCTAACTGCAATTTCACGCACAGGTATAAACTTTTTCTCTGCCGAGATTCCCTCAGGTACTCACCAAATTCGCGTGACTGTTAAGGACACCGACGGCAGAGAGACAAACTCTCTGTTTACGCTCGTGGTGGTGGGTAAATAATGCAGTGTCCGTATTGCTTGTCGGAAGTGTCCAAGGACGCTTTCGTATGCAAGGCGTGCGCGCGCGATATTTACATGTTCAAAGAACTATTGGTCAAGATTGATGAGTTAGAGGCGGTGATAAAAAATCAGTTAGACCCTGCCGCTGATACCGACCGTATTGCCACGCTTGAAACAATTGTTGATGAACCCGTTCGTAAAGTCGGGTTCCTGAGATGCATTTCCGATATTGCTCTTTTTATCGTTCTTCCTCTGGCACTGTTGTTGATCGCGCATGCATTGATCACCGTTGTCTACGATACGAAGATGGTCTATTTGAGGATCATATCCATGACGCTGCCGTTTGTGTTTGGATATTTTTTGTTTCGAAGTGTTCGGCGCGCTTTGTTTCCGTGGTTCGTTGGTGTCTTATTTTTAGCGATTGCGTCAGTGATTGGAATGAGCGGGATGACAAGTTTGGTCGACGGGGCACCGATTTGGCCTGCGAGCTTGTTTGAATGGCGTGAAATGCTGGAGTATTCCATCAGCATTGCATTCAGTTTTTTGACCGGGATGTTGCTTGGTCATATGACCTACATCAGCACGCATCAACGGCGCTCTGGAGCGTCTAACCCGTTGATGACATTGCTTTTGACCAAGATGAGCCAAGGCACCTTATCGCCCGATGCATTGCATACGTTGATAAAAAAAATTAACGAATATGGAACGACTATTGTTGCGCTGGCCACTACAGGAATCACAATTTATACCGGGCTAAAGCATGTTCTATAAATCCGCTAGCCGACACGATATTGTTGGCTGACTACTGCAATAGGCAAGCGATTCATGGGGCAGGCGTTTAATAGACAGTAGCTACGAAGTTCCGCAACGACTACGAATCCAGATGCAATGGCGTCACGCTTGTCCTGGAACTGCATAAGAGCCATCAACATGTTGAAAAACACAACCCGACGAGAAGTGCTCAAGAGTGCAGGGGCGTTGGTGGCGACTGCTACTTTTCACCCCGTGCTGCAAGCGGCCATTGGCGATGCCAAGGGCATTGATGCGTCCCGTGTCGGATTGGTGATTGGTAATAGCAGCTACGCTGACAGTCCCTTGACCAATCCGGCCAATGATGCCAACGCGATTGCGCAATCATTGGGCATACTGGGATTCAAAACACAGCTTTTGCTCAATGCTTCATTGAATGATTTATCTGAGGCTGTTGCGGTATATGTCGAACAGCTAGCGCGCCAAAAAGCGGTGGGTCTTTTTTATTACGCCGGGCATGGTGTCCAACTGGGTTGGCGCAATTACATCATTCCGATTGGTGCCAAAATTGATCGCCTTGATGATGTGCCCAAGCAGGCCTACGAACTGAACATCATGCTTGGCGCGTTATCCAAGGCAAAGAACCCGATGAATATCATCATCCTGGATGCTTGCCGGGACAATCCATTTGGCAAGCGACTGCTTCCGGAGCAAAAGGGCCTGAGCCAGTTTGACGCCCCCATCGGGTCACTGCTGAGCTATGCGACATCACCGGGCAATACCGCCAGTGACGGATCAGGGGCAAACGGGCTATTTACCGAAAACCTGCTGCGCGAGATGAAAGTCCCGCTTGCCCGCATTGAGGACGTTTTTAAACGCGTCAGGCTCAATGTCAGGATCAAGTCCAATGGGCTTCAGATTCCGTGGGAGAGCACCTCACTTGAGGAGGACTTTTACTTTATTGCAAACGAAGCGCAATTCAGGCAGGCCGAGCGGGAAGTCGTCAGGGCGCGCGAAAATGCAGAGGCTCAAGCCAAAGCAAATGCACAGGAGCAAGCTCAAGCCAAGGCGCTCACCAAGGCAGAAACAGAAGCTAACGATACAGCAAAGGCCAAGGCACTCGCTGATGCGGATACCAAGGCTCGACTGCAGGCGCAAGCAGATGCCAGGGAAAGTGCACGAGCCGAAGCTGAAATCAAGGCTCAGGTCAGCTTGCAAAATCAGTCGGACGATAAAAAAATAAAGACCGAGTTAGCACGATGGGAAATGGCTCTCGCCAGTACCACGGCAACCGCAACCGAGGACTACTTGAGGCTGTTCCCGTCCGGCCTATATTCGCAGCTCGCATTAGCACGGCTGGATGCGCTACTAGCAAAGGCCGGAGAAAAAAAGCTGAATGTACAGTCTAGCGTCGCCAATCCGTATACCAAGGGAAGCGCGTCGGGAGTATCCACATATACCATCGGTGATCAATTTACTTATGTTGATCAAGATCCCTACACCCATGTCGTGTCTAAAACCTATACCGAAACGGTCACACGAGTGAGTGACACCCAGATCGAATTTGATGGTGGGAACAGGATTGTGGATATGCTGGGCAATGAGGTGACGTCAACAGGGACTCGGTTTCTAACTCCTGCACAGTTTTACCCAAATACCTATGCACTTGGCCAGAGTTGGAATACGACCTTCGGTTGGCTAAAAGATGATCTATTAAGACACACCACGATGAGTTTGAACTTTAAAATTGTGGGCCGCGAGCGCCTCGTGATTGCTGCAGGTACATTCAATGCATTCAAAATTGAAGGGTTTGGCTATGTGGTTGATGGCCCAACAGCCGAGGTCACGTATTGGATTGATCCTGAAAAGTGTTCATGTCCAATTGTGTTTGAAATGCGTCGCAGAGGTAGGCGTCTCAGCTCAATAGCGGCAGAACGAAAGGAACTGATCGCTTTTCAGCAGCGCGTCGTGGGTTAGCGACAATAGTGACGTTCAGATTTCTATGGTGGGGACCCTGCGTAAGGCCGATAGACGGTCAGGCGCAAGCGTCCCCAGGGCGCGCCAGGCACCTTTGAGCTCGTCAATCTGAGTGACTAGGCTCAGAACCTCCGGTGTGATTTGGAGGGAGTCTGTGTGAAGCATAGAACCAATAATGCACCCAATAGCATCGATGATCACTTGCGTTTTCCTGCCAAATGCTCATAGATGACTGAATCCCACAAGGGGATCAGCAAACGGTTATTGCATTCCCCACACTTGATGCGCGGTTTTTCGCAAACACCCCCTAGCCACTCATTGCCACAGGCGGGTGAGTAGCCAGATTTACCGGTTGTTTTGCTTTCCCAGCGGATAGGGTAGAGGTCGGTGCGCCCGCGAAACAGCCGACGAAACAGTGCAACCTTCTCTGCGGTGGAAAGGCGTAACGATTCTGGCGCTCGAGCCGGAGACGAATGCTCGGACGATGTTGGCTCAAGTGACGTTAGCAAACGCCATTCGATACCGTGATCGTCCAACAGCCCGACCAGGCGGGTGTTTTCGGCGTGCAGCGCCGCCAACTGATCGGGTTCAGTCATCGGCCCCGTACTCAGCAAACAAGTCGTCCATGTCGTCACCCACGCCATAGCCGAAGTTGTGACCGCTGCTGCGCACAGTATCCAGCCTTTCCCACAACGGCTGGCGCTGCACTTGGGTCAAACTGTCGATGGTTTTTAATGCTCGCTCGAACATACGCACCAGTGCGTCGAAGTAGACCTCATCCTGTAGACCACCATCGCTGCTGAACCCCTCTGCCTGTTCGCAATAGAACACCATCAGTTCGGCCAGACCTTCTGGTTGGCCGCTGGCTTTCTTTTGACCCACTCCTCGGACTGAAGTCCAAGGATTCTCACAGCGTGACCCCTGACTCATTCCCGGCATGGGCCGGGACTCTCGCCACAGATTCTGACTGCTTTTGCGTGCGAACCGCTCTGACGTCCTCAAGAGGGCGTGTGGATGTCAGAGGCCTCCAGCTTGCAGTTTTTTTCAGACTGGATGCCGCACGCGCTAGTAGCGGGTAGGCAACCGCCCAGGCATTTTCTGCCTGGGATGCATCCAATCCATCGGCTTGAACGAATAACGCGAGCCAAGCGCTGTATAAATCGCGCTGAACTACCTTGCCTGAACCGTCACGCATCACGTGCCATCTGAGCGAAAGCGGCTTTTTTTTGAAGTCGCCGATCGTATGGTCGTACTGGGAAAGTTTGTGCCGGCCTGCGTTGAATTCGATGAGCGAACCGCCAGCATTTTTGGCTTTGCGATTCACTTTGTTCATGAACATCCCAGGGGCCGTCACTTTCATGCGGCGTCCCCACATCTTTTGCCAGGCTGTTTTGCTCAGCTTTTCTGTTTTGACTACATTGCCAAAATCGCGCAATACGATATTGGACAAGTGTCCGTGCGCACGGTCACGGCGTTCTGCCATCACGCGCTCCTGCTCGGCAAGAGCACTCCGCAGTTGCCGATATTGAGCGCAGAACACGGTTGGTCGTTGACCGCGATTCCACGTGCCGTTGTCATTGAAGCAATGCGGATTTGTGGCTCGACGGGACCTTTGCAAAACAGAGAACAGAGACGCAGTAGCGGTTAAAAATGGCTGAAATCGGGGAACTATCAGGGATCCGCGAATTCGCATCAGTGGCCGCAGCCCAGCCAGCACTGTGGATACGGGGGGCAAGAAAAATGCCGGAGCAAGTTGGGCACTTTAATACTGGTGGTGCGGTTCACTGATGACGACGAGTCATCCAGCTTGAAAGAATAGGGATTCGCTAGTGGAAAACTTCACACTCACCGAAAAGCAAGTCGAACGGGTGATTTGCTCCGAATCCGTCCAAGGCGGCATCCTAAGCGAATGTTAAGCTTTGTGGAACTGATGGGGCGGATGATTTTGCCCACTTTTTCCCCCGGTTCAGGCAAAGAAGAAAAATGAAAACCTATAAATCCGTAACCTATTTGCCTTGCGGCAAGCCGCAGGCCGTCACAATCCAGTATCTGGATGAAGGGGATGGGCCCGTCATCGTGATGTTGCCGTCACTCGCGCGCTCGGGTCGTGACTTTGACGACGTGGCGCCGCGCATGATCGCCAAAGGGTATCGGGTGATTCGTCCCGAGCCAAGAGGAGTTCGCGCAAGTACCGGGCCGATGAAAAATCTGTCGTTGCATGATTTTGCTGGCGACGTTGCAGCGGTTCTCGATCATGAGAAAACGGATCCGGTCGTGATGGTGGGCCATGCCTGGGGCAGCCAGCCTGCGCGGATGGTCGCCGCCGACCGCCCCGATCTTGTGCGTGTCCTGGTTCTGGCTGCGGCCTCTGCCGGAAAAATGCTTGCCGGCTCGCAGGAAAAGCCGTACAGCCGGCTTCGCGCTGAAATCGACGGCTCCGGGGATATGGCCCTATCCAGGGATGCGCGACTGGAATGTCTGCGCAAGGCCTTTTTTGCGCCCGGGCATGATCCAGCCGTCTGGCTGGACGGCTGGTATCAGGAGGCGCATGATGCGCAGAGTTATGCCCGGATCAATACTCCGATTGCTGACTATTTTTCAGGCGGTGATGTGGTCCCGATTCTGGATCTGCAGGCGGAGTATGACGCCGTGGTCATTCCCAATATCATGAAGGCCTATTTAGGGGATCGCGTGACCGAGGGTATCGTTCGGGATGCCGGCCACGCCATGGCTCCGGAACAGCCTCAGGCAATGTGCGATGCCATTTGTGTGTTTGCAGAAAAATTCGTTGAAACTTCCGGAACTGGATCAAAATGAACAAGCTGATAACCTCGGTTTTGCTGTGCGCCTCGGTATTGGCAAGCGAAATCGTTCTGGCACAGGAGTATCCGAACAAGCCGATTAAGGTCGTCGTGCCCTATACGCCCGGCGGATCGGTCGATAACACGTGCAGGCTCATGACGAACCAGTTGCAAAAGCAATTAGGTCAGCCTGTCGTTGTCGAGAACAAGCCGGGTGCCTCCGGCATGATTGGCTCGCTTGAGGTCATGCGGGCGGCGCCGGATGGATACACGCTGCTTTGTCATGCATCCAGTCAGGTCTACATGCCTCTGGTGGTTAAGCGCAAGACCTACGACGCCGAAAAGGATTTCACCTCCATTGCGCAGATTGGGTATGTGCCTCTAGTGGTGGTGACTTATCCGAAATTTGAGGCCCACGATTTAAAGGGGCTTGTGACACTGGCGCAAAAATCCCCGGGCAAATACACCTGGTCGACCTCGGGCCTCGGAACCTCCAGTCACCTTTCCGAAGAGATGCTGAACCGGGGGTTGACGATGAACATGGAAATCATTTCCTATAAAGGCGCCGTTCCCCAGTTGACCGACGTCATGGGTGGCCATGTGACTGCGGCGATTTCGCCGATGCCGGGTGTTTCCGGATTCATCAGGAGCGGGCATCTGAAGGCACTGGCGGTGACCAGCGATAAGCGCCTGGACGCCATGCCGGATATTCCAACCGTCTCGGAAAGCGGATTGCCCGGGTTCGAGATGTACTCCTGGTATGGCTTGTGGGGGCCGGCGAATCTTCCGGAATCGGTGGTCAACAAGTTATCGACAGAGGTGGCGATTGCGCTCAGGAACAAAGCCGTGAAAGACCGCATGGGTGAACTCGATTTCGAGCCGTCCACCGCCACACAGGCCCAGTTTGAAAAGATTGTGAAGGACGAAATCGCGAAAATCGGCGCGGTGGCGCGTGAGGCCAATATTTCGCTCGATTAGCAAGGCAAAGATATCGACGCGTTCATGGCGAACCAATCCGAACTGACCGAATTTTTGCACACGCGAAAGCCGGTTGTTTGTGTGAAGGGCTGCCTTCGGGAGTCTGTCGAGACCTCTGAGTACCAGGCTGGATCGCCCTTGATGATGGCTACGATGACGGAGGATTTTCTGGTGGCAACACCAATCGGCCACCTGACGTTGCCACTCACGTACATTCAGCAGATTTAACTAACGGCTCCTTCAGACTAACAGGAGCCATTGGTCATGCTCATATTAAACGTTTAATACATAATGACCCCCCGTCGCGCTGGCACAAAGACATAGCAAGTGTGTGTCGCTAGCCCACAATGCGTTGCTGAAAAGCGAGCAGTTCCTTTCGTTCTGCAAATAACCCCTGGTCAGCTCCATTTCCGGCGCGCATTTCAAAAACAATTGAACATGAACATTTTTCAGGATCAACCCGTAGCACCGGTGCTAACCGGCACTGCCTCGTTAAAGCCCCGGCCGTTCTGAACCAGGCGACTCTTCTCGCTTTCAAACTATTAAGCCGGGAGCCGAGCTAGTCACCGTCCAACGGTTCCATCCGCTGGGCTGCGGACTCTGACGACACGAACATTCGAATGGCAGCTCAGGGTCGTTGGTCCAGAAACTCAGGCCATCAAGGTCAACGGCCGGATACGCTGCGTAGCCGACGTCCAGATTGGGCGCAACTTCCTACCACCCAATTGCGGCTGGCGTGTAACGAAAGGACTACGATGCTGTTTAGTGCACACCGCACCAATGTCGTTATCAGATGAGTAATGGAAGCAATGCTCGACTCAGACAACAAACACGGTTCCATCAGTACAACCCCAAACGCGCTGAGTAACAGTGATGAGAGGTTCAGAATGGCGTTTTACCTGACGCCAGATTCGATGAATATTAACCGGCTTGACGATGGTATGTATGTCACTGTCAATTCCAGCTTTACTCAAATCATGGGCTACGACGAGTCTGACGTCATTGGAAAAACTTCAATTGATCTAAATGTTTGGGTTGATCCTGATGACAGGCTACGGCTGATTGAAGGATTGAGACAACATGGTTCCGTGACCAATTTAGAGGCACTATTTCGCACCAAGAGCGGTGACATTCGTTATGGACTGATGTCGGCATCGGTTTTACAGATCGAAAGCGTCCCTCACATCATCAGCATTACCAGAGACATCACTACACTCAAGCAAGCCGAAAACCAGGTGGTTCTGCAGAATGCGGAGCTAGTCAAGCGAGCAATGGAAATTTCGAACGCCAATACCAAACTCAAATCTGCATTAATGAATACGGTTCAACTGGCAATGAAGCTCAGTGAAATGCGTGACCTCTATACCGTCGGACATGAGCGGCGTGTGGCTGACTTGGCTGTGGCGATCAGTGCTGAAATGGGTTTTGACGGGTCACATCAAGAAGGGTTGCGTGTAGCCGGGTGGCTGCACGATGTTGGAAAAATGACCATTCCAATTGAAATATTATCTAAGCCGGCAAAATTGGGTCAAATCGAATATCAGTTAGTTCAGGAGCACTCTCAGGCGAGCTATAACGTCCTGAAAGATGTGCACTTCCCCTGGCCAGTCGCGCTTATTGCCCTGCAACACCACGAACGTATCAACGGAAGCGGCTATCCGCATCATCTTTTGGGTGAGGAAATCATTATTGAGGCGCGGATTCTCGGTGTGGCTGATGTCGTGGAAGCGATGTCATCACATCGGCCGTATCGCCCAGGGCTGGGTGTCGAAGCTGCATTGGCCGAAATTGAGTGCTACCGCGGCATTCTTTACGATACAAATGTGGTCGATGCCTGCCTAAACCTATTCAGGAACAAAGGGTATAAGTTGTCCGACGAGTAATTTTCCTGCGTCACTAGGTAAGCTGCTTTCCGTCGACCATACTGACCCTGTTGCGGCCCAATTCTTTGGCCCGATACATTCCTTGGTCCGCTCTACGGATGACCTCTGACAAATTCTCATCTCTGTTCTCAAATGCCGTAACCCCGATACTGACGGTAAAACCAAATTCACGTCCACGATATATCACCACGATTTGAGAAACAGCCTCTCGGATGCGCTCAGCCATTTCCGCAGCTCCCGAAATATCCGTACCGACCAGAAGAACAACAAACTCCTCTCCTCCAAATCTTGCGGGCACATCGATCGTGCGAGCCATCCTCTTCAGAACGGTCGCAAAAGATGCCAATGCGCAATCCCCCGCTTCGTGTCCGTAGCTATCTCTTATTTGGCTGAACTCATCACGCTGCGAAATGTCGACATCGCGATTGACGATATTACTGACGCCATAGCGCAGCTTTCCGTCAGGGCCGAAAATAGGGAAACCTACAGCATCGGGATGTCGCGAGGCTTCCCGAGAGAGGTGATCCAAGATGGATTGTTCGTCCATTTGGCCGGCTTTTTGCTGCCTGGACACCTCATCAAGAATAAAGAGCAGTCCAAGATCAATCTGGTGCACGGAGTTATTGATGTTTTGGACGACAACGCTGGTTAAATTGGCGGTTGCGACAGAAAGCCCACTCCGAGCGGCTGCTCTGCCTTGGACACTCGCGACGCCAAGACCGTTTTCACAAGGGAAGCGGCCAAAAAAAATCCCAACCGATAAAGGTTGGGATTCGTGGTACTGGTGGTGTAGTAAGTACCTAATGGCGAACTCTCTCTCTCAGCGCCTGAGTACTGCTGCGGGTGTTTGTCCATCAATTGCGAATTTGTCCATTTCACAGGCTGAAATCATGCGGCCGCCAACTCGATTTTGATGCGCTGCCCAGGAGATGCGGCCGAATTGATCGCAAAGTTACGTGATTTGTAGCAGAGCCTTCATTTTTGCTTTGACGTGCAGCATGACTTCGGCGGAGACAACGGTTTTTCTTTTCGCCCGTCGAATTTTCCAATCAAGCGATTTCACCTGATCGGAAAGCACTGCGCAAACTACCCCGTCAACCTCGGTGACGACCTCAAAAGGATGGCCCTTAAGCATGGTAGTCATCGGGCAGCACACCATGAGACCAGTCTTGCCGTTGTAACTGGCGGGGCTAATCACAAGCGCGGGTCTATGCCCCGCCTGTTCATGTCCCGCTTGCGGGTCAAATTCCAGCCAAACGACTTCCCCGGTGTCGGGTACATAGCCTCGAGGCATCAGAGCGCCTCTTTTCCGATGGGTGCACCGAAACTAACTTCCCCATGGGAGTTCGCGGCATTGATTCCGCTGATCATCTCGTTGAGGTCATATTCGACTTTCTCCGAGGGCTGAATGACGATGCGACCGCGTGAAACGATCAACTCGACCTTTTGCTCAAGTTGATAGCCTGCTTCTTTCAAGACGGCGGTCGGCAGGCGAAGGGCGGGGCTGTTTCCCCATTTGCGAATAATGGCATCCATGGCGTCACTCCTTTAATGTGTCTACATTGTAGAAACAATCAACCAAGACGGCAAGCCTCGGATGAAGGTGCGCTCTGTTGGAGCCGGAACCTAATTGACCAGATTTGTCCAAGTGTGCCGATGGCGGACTGACCACCCCGAAACGGCCTCGAACCATCAATGTGCCTGCGGCAACAACTTCTGGTCAATGCTAAATTGGCATGGGTGGGCAATTTGGCTTCGGCGCCAACACTGTGGCGAGCCCTTCGTCACGCGCCCCCATCCGAGTGTTGGAGTGGGATGAGACTATACGGTGGTAATGCAATCGCATTGACATGGTAATGCATTTGAATTACCATGGCCACTATACTTCTTATCGATCGGAGCGCACTATGCCTGCCACCCTTGAAGTCGAATCCACGTTGACGGACCGCTACCAAACTACGGTGCCTGAAACAGTCCGTCGCGCACTCCGACTGGGCAAGCGTGACAAGATCCATTACACAATACGCCCCAGCGGCGACGTTGTGCTAACGCGTGCGCAGGCCAACGACAGTGACGATCCCGTGCTTGGCGCGTTCCTGGTCTTCCTGGCGCGTGACATTGCGACCAATCCAGAGCGCCTGCAAACTATCGATGCCAGTCTCGTGCAACGTCTCCAAGCGTTGACCGGCGGCATCGAAGTCGATCTCGACGCACCCTTGTCGGCGGATGATGAATGACTTCGAGCAAGCCGGCGTATTTAGTCATTCATGGCTGGACGGTTTTCGCCCATCCACTGTTCCTCGCGCACCTTGAGACCTTGGCTCAGCAAGTCGAGGGTATCAAGCAAAAGGATCCCGACGGATATGTGAAAAAGAACGTCACCAAGCGACTGGCGGCGATCATCAAACTGGCGTTCGACACCATCCCGCAAGACCCGACGCGGCCAGAGTACCGTCAAGGCAACACCCTCGGTGACGATCACAAGCACTGGTTCCGGGCCAAGTTTTTCCAGCAATACCGGCTGTTCTTCCGCTACCACACTCCTAGCAAGGTGATCGTGCTCGCATGGGTCAATGACGAGGACACCAAACGCGCCTATGAAAGCGGCGATGATGCTTACAGGGTATTTCGCAAAATGTTGGAAAGTGGCCATCCTCCGGGAGATTGGGATCAGCTACGGACTGAGGCTCAGTCTTCTGCAAACCGCGTGCAAACCGTTATCAAGAAGGGCGCGCAGTGAAAAAATTCTCTTTACTGTGTTCCTGAGGTCATCGGCGAAAATCTGCATAGCTTTCAGGCGTTGATCGTGGCAGGATAACCGAGAGAGGAATCTGAGAGAATCGGGCCGGAGATCGCACGGATCGTGGGCGCGACGCTCGCGAGGCTAATCCTGACAACCGCGCCAGCACTGGCGCTCCGGGCCGAAAAAAAACCAACCGAGAACGGTTGGTTTCCTAACTAGTGGTGG
>CAIJKV010000238.1 GCA_903821335.1 uncultured beta proteobacterium | reverse complement strand
GGGTTGCGCATTGTCTCCGGCCGCACGGAAAGTCATGTCATGCTGGTTGACCTGCGTGCCAAGGGCGTGACCGGAAAACAAACGGAAGCCGTACTCGGCCAGGCGCACATCACGGTGAACAAGAACACGATCCCCAATGACCCTGAAAAGCCCTTTGTGACCAGTGGTATCCGTTTGGGTACGCCGGCGATGACCACCCGCGGGTTCAAGCAAGCTGAGGCTGAACTCACCGCCAATCTGATTGCCGATGTGCTGGACAACCCGCACGATGAGGCGAACATTGCTGCCGTGCGCGAACGCGTCAACGCACTGACTGCTTCGTTTCCCGTGTACCGGTAATTGATCATCAAGGGGCGGCGTTGTTGTCGCCCCGCATACGCTTACGTGTCAGGCAGGACAGTTTATGAAGTGTCCCTTTTGCGGGCATCCCGATACGCAGGTCGTCGACTCGCGCGGGGCTGACGAAGGAGACTTTATCCGTCGTCGGCGTCGCTGCAGTTCATGCGACCGTCGGTTCACGACATACGAGCGCCCAGAGCTCTCCATGCCTTCTGTTGTCAAACGCAACGGTAGCCGACACGACTACGATCCGTCTAAATTGCGAGCCAGCCTGTCCCTGGCCTTGCGCAAGCGTCCCGTCAGCACCGAAGACGTTGATGCCGTGGTGCTGCGAATTGAAGACAAACTGCTGACCAGTGGCCAGCGCGAAGTATCGACCGAAATGTTGGGAGAACTGGTCATGGCCGAGCTTAAAAAGCTCGACAAGGTCGCCTACGTCCGGTTTGCCTCGGTCTATAAAAGTTTTGAGGACATTGGTGAGTTCGTCGATGCCATCCGTGAAATGCAGGGCCCACCGCTGCGTCGCAAGTCGTGACCATGGATACGCATTGCGCCGTGGAAAATCATCATCCTGATCAGGATGTGTTCTTCATGCGGCAGGCCATCTCACTGGCTCAGGACGTTCTCTATGTTCCGGCGCCTAATCCGCGTGTCGGCTGCGTCATCGTCCGCGAGGCGCAGGTGCTGGCGCGTGGCGCCACCCAACGTGCGGGTGGGGCACATGCTGAAATCATGGCGCTGCGCGACTTGGCCGACCGCGGCCAGCGCGCGGAGGGCGCCACCGTTTATATATCGCTCGAGCCGTGCAGTCATCATGGTCGCACGCCGCCCTGTGTAGACGCGCTGATCAAGGCCGGCCCCGCACGCGTCGTGTTCGCGCATTTTGATCCCAATCCCGCTGTGGCCGGGCGTGGGTTGCAGGCCCTGCGTGCCGCCGGTATTGCGGTGACGGTGGGTGTCTGCGCCGAAGAGGCGCTCGAAGTGAATCCAGGCTTCGTGTCGCGCATGACGCGGGGCGTGCCTTACGTCTGGATCAAGGTGGCCGCCTCGATGGACGGGCGCACGGCACTGGCGAACGGCGCATCGCAATGGATCACCGGTCCCCAAGCGCGTGCTGACGGCCATCACTGGCGGGCGCGCAGTTGTGTGGTGATGACAGGTATCGGTACGGTGCGAGCCGACGACCCCAAAATGAACGTGCGCTATGTGGTCACACCCCGACAGCCCCGCCGTGCCGTGATTGACCCTGGTTTTGACATCAGTGAACAGGCGTCCCTGCTTGAGGGTGGGGAAGTCATCATTTTTACCGGCCACACTGACGTAGAAAAAGCAGCACGACTGGCCGCACGCGGTGTTCAGGTGGTCTTGCTGCCCGAAGTGCCTGTCGCAGCGCAGGCCTCGGGCCGACCGCGCGTCGATTTGCCCGCCATGATGCGTTGGCTGGCCGAGCAGGAAGTCAACGAAGTGCATGTCGAAGCGGGATCCGGGCTGAATGGCGCGTTGATCTCGGCAGGCTGTGTGGATGAACTGGTGCTGTATGTCGCACCCATGTTGTTGGGCGAAGGCAACAGCATCGCCCAGTTGCCAGGCTTCGAGCAACTGAATCAGGCGCCGCGGTTTGAGTTTATTGACGTGCGACAACTGGGCGCCGATGTCAGGTTGCGCGCCCGCGCCAGCGCGCGCTGGCAGGACTTGCTGGAACAAATCCATTTGAACTAGGTGCTGCGCACCGCAGTCGCCACCGAGGCTCTTGCTGGCGCATGCTAGAGGTGACTGCAGCAAAACAAGGACAAGAACGATGTTTACCGGAATCGTTGCGGCCGTTGGCCGAATTGAAAAAATCGAACCTCTGGCTGATGGACAAGCTGATGCGGGTGTGCATTTACAGATCTACGCGGGCACCCTTGACCTGAGCGATGTGGGTTTGGGTGATTCGATCGCCATTCAGGGCGCCTGCATGACCGTCGTCTCGAAGCAACAAAATGGGTTTGCCGTAGATGTCTCGCGCGAAAGCCTGCGTCTGACAAGCGGGCTTGAGTCCATTGGTGAGGTCAATCTCGAAAAATCTTTGCGCGTAGGCGATCAGATCGGTGGTCACATCGTTTCCGGCCACGTTGATGGGTTGGGCGCAGTCGTTAAGTTCGAGCCCGTGGGTGAATCGTGGGAACTGGTCATTCAGGCTTCGTCATCGTTGTCGCCGTTTCTGGCCTACAAGGGGTCCATTACGGTGAATGGTGTCAGCCTGACGGTTAACCGGGTGGACGATCTCGCGGATGGCACGCAATTCAGCATTAATTTGATTCCGCACACGATCGCGGTGACGACGCTCAAACATCTTAAAGCTGGGCAACGGGTCAACCTTGAGGTGGATACGATTGCCCGGTACGTGCAGCGAATGTTGTCTCTGAGCCATTAATGCTAGAATGTAAGGCTAATGTTTTTCTCACAGCACGTTTTTTTGCCGCTGTCGTGAAAAACTTACGGACAGGTGGCCGAGCGGTTGAAGGCGCACGCCTGGAAAGCGTGTATACGTTCAAAGCGTATCGGGGGTTCGAATCCCCCTCTGTCCGCCAG
>CAIJKV010000237.1 GCA_903821335.1 uncultured beta proteobacterium | reverse complement strand
TAATTTGAGCCACTCATTGAGTCAATTTTTCTTGGATAGTAGAATATTTTTATTCTTTGGTTCATCCTTCCATGCTGGATGATATGTGATTTAACCAGCGCGCCATCCGTGCGTCGCGGCAAACAATGATTTTCCGGAGGCATCATCATGACCGTGCACGCAGAGATCTACGCCGGCACCGCGGGACATTCAGCGTGGTTCAGCGACGATCTGGGCCAAACCTGGGTGCACCCAAACAGCCATTCAGGCCTGTATCTTGAGGCACGTGTCTGGACAATCAGCTCGCACCCGCGTGAGCCTGACGTGCTATATGCGGGCACCGACATGGGCGTATATCGCTGGGATGAGCGCACCACGCGCTGGACGCCTGTGCCCTCGCCCATGACTGATGTCTGGGCGCTGGTGCAGGACCCTGATCACCCGGAGGTCCTGTACGCCGGCACACGCCCCGCCGCGTTTTATCGGTCCAAAGATGCCGGCGCAACCTGGGAGGCCTTGCCCGTCCCCGGAATCCAGCAGTTTTCAGACATCAACATGGGTCCGACTCGCGTCACCCAAATGTTGTTCGACCCCGACTGCCACGAAACGATCTGGGCGACGGTTGAAATCGGCGGCGTGTATCGCAGCCAGGATCGGGGTGACACCTGGACCCTGCAGGATGCCGGCTTGGTCTCGGCCGACATGCATGGCATTGCCATTGTGCATGATGCAGCGGGCCGCAAACTGATCTACGCCACCACCAATCGTGGCCTGCACCGCAGCACGGACAACGGCGAAACCTGGACATTCCAGCCACTGGACTCGCCGTGGCAATACACACGCGCCATCGTGCCCCGTTGCGACAACGACTCCATTCTTTTCCTGACCAACGGCAACGGTCCGCCTGGCAACACAGGGCGCCTGCTACGCAGCCGGGACGCTGGCGCGACCTGGCAACAGGTCGACTTGCCAGGCCCGTTGAACAGCACCCCCTGGTGCGTGGCTACCCACCCCCAGGACCCGATGTTGCTGTTTGTCTGTACCAATCTCGGGCAGCTGTTTCGCAGCAACGACGGAGGGGAAAACTGGCTGCGCCTGCCCCACGAGTTTGGTGAATTGCGCACGCTGCACTGGCGTCCGACCAGGTATCGGGCGGACCGCCCTGGCCATTCCATTACAGTACGTCCACCCGTTGTCAACGCATAGCCAACGATTCGCCTCACATCGTTCGCACAATATCCTGGAGCCTGACTTGAGCAATCCTCGTTTCCCCATCCTGACCCCCGACCAAATGTCGGCCCGGCAAAAAGAAGTGGCCGCAGCGATCGCAGGCGGGCCGCGTGGCGGCATACGCGGTCCGTTCCTGGCGCTGATCCATCATCCTGAACTGGCCGATCTCGTCCAGAGTCTGGGCGAACACCTGCGCTACGGTGCCGCGGTCCCCCCTGCAATGATCGAACTGGTCGTGCTGATCATTGCGCGTCACTGGACCTGCCAGTACGAATGGCTGGCGCATGAGCGCATCGCCCGCGCGACCACCGACCTGCCCGACGCTCTGATCAAGGCGATTGCTGCCGGGCAGACCCCCACAGGCATGACCCCAGAGCAGGCCACCGTCTATGCCTTCGTCAAAGAAACACTGCGCACTGGCCAGCCCGAGGACGCCATCTACGATCTGGCCGCGCAGCACTTTGGCCGACCCGGCGTGCTGGACCTGATTGCCTTGTGCGGGTACTACAGCATGCTGGCGATGGTGCTCAATACCTCGAAAATCCCGTTGCCCGATGGTGCCACGCCACCCCTGCAGCCCTTGCCAAAATAGGCCACCCATGTCGACGACACGCCCGCTCAATATCGGACTGATGGTCCCGATCAACAACACCACGATGGAAGGCGAGATGCTGGGCTGGTTGCCGCCCGGGTCCACCTGCGTGACGCTGCGAATCCCACGCGGGAAAGGCCTGCTGACTGAAGAAACGTTACCCGCCTACAAAGACGCAGCGATCGCGCTTGCCAAAGAATTCAACCACCATCAACTGGATGTGATCGCCTACGGTTGCACGGCCGCTGGTTTTATTCTGGGCCCCCAGGGCGACAGCGAAATCGCGCAACGCCTGGCTGACACGACTGGCAAACCGGTTGTGACCACGGCACGATCCATGGTGCTGGCCTTGCAGGCCATCGGAGCCGGCAACATCGCCTTGCTGACACCGTATCAGGATGATGTGAACGTCCGTCTGCGGGCGTTCCTGCAATCGGGCGACATCGCTGTGAGTCATTTCGACAGCTTCTACGCCGCGGACGTGGTGGCACTTGGCCAGATCACCGAGGACCAGGTGGCCGCGCGGGCGCAATCACTTTGCACCAATGACGTCGACGCCCTGTTCATCGCCTGCTCGCAGTTGCCGACACTGAACGTCGTGACACCTCTCGCCGCCACGTGGGGCAAGCCGGTGCTGTCGTCGATTCAGGTGACGGCGCAATACGCCATGCAGGCGGTCGCTTAGGTCACCATTCAACCCAGCGCGCGCGCGGGCAACGCGACGATGTCAGCGTTCGAAGCTATCGTGGCGCTCGCTTGCTTGGCGGCCTCGATTACCAGCGGCGCATAGGCGCGAAACTCCTCGAGCTTGATCGTCTTGGTGGACGCCGCCAGTGCCAGGCTGCCCAACACCTCGCCTTCCTGGTTGAACAGGGGTGCGGCCAGTGAGAGGATGCCGGCGTTGTAATCGCCCATCGTCAACGAATACCCTGCCTGGCGAATCTGTTTGAGGGAAGCCTTGAAGGCTTCCCAGTCACCGCCCAGGCCGACCTCGGCGATCGGGGTCGCATGTCGCGCATACAGGATGCGCAACTGGTGCATCGGCAAATGGGCCAGGATCGCCTTGGCAGAGGCCCCTGCCACAAGCGGGCGGCGCTGGCCACGACTGAACAGACGTGCTGGCACATCCCGACCGCGCGCCTGTTGCACGCACATGACCGAATCACTGAATAAAATACACAGCAACGAACTGTGCCCGGTATCGTGCGTCAGGCGCTGGCCGACAGGCGATCCGGCGATATAGACCGGATCGCTCTCGCGCGACACCCGGTCGAGTTCCATGATGCGCGGGCCCAATACATAGGACCCATTCGCGACGCGCGCCAAGTACCCAGACGTGTGGAGGACTTTCAGATAACGGTAACAAGTCGAGGCGGGCGCACCCAGGTGCTGGATCAAGTCTTCGGAAGACCAGATCGGCTGCTCGGTCGTGAAAACGTTCAGCAATCCCAACATTTTTTCCAGACTGCTCATGGTGTGCGAACGCCTTATTCAAGAATTAAACTATGTTTTACAACCCAAAGCTTGCCCGAAAACAGGTGGCCCAGGCGTAATAGTGCCCGCCATTTGGTAATTAATTCTCATATTTATAGACAAACTAATCAATACCGTTGAAAATACGCGCCAAAACACCGTCTGGGAGACACCCCACTATGACATGCCGCACGCTCGGGTCCACCCTGCTCGTCATTGGCACGCTTTGGTGCGCGCTGACGCAGGCGCAAGGCAGCACCCCGGCCGCCGCCCAGCAAAGCGCGTCCGCATCCTGGCCAACCAAGGCAATTCGTGTGGTGGTGCCGTTTGCGCCCGGGTCGTTTACCGACACGGCTGCGCGCACCATCGGCGCGGAACTGGGCGCCGAACTCGGTCACCCCGTCGTCGTTGAAAACAGAGGTGGCGCCGGCAGCACACTGGGCACGGATATTGTGGCCAAGGCTGCACCGGATGGCTACACCTTCCTGGTCACGGACAATTCGTTTGCGATGTCGGCGGCACTCTATGAAAAGCTGCCCTATCAGCCCGCCCTGGACATCGTTCAGGTGTCGCTGCTGGCCGATGCGCCCGCCGTGCTGGTGACGCGTCCCAACCTGCCCGCCAAGACACTCAAAGACATCGTGGATGCCGCACGCAGCCATCCCGGCACGCTCACCTTCGGTTCGGGCGGGCAAGGCTCGTCGGCCCATCTGGCAGTCGAAGCCTTTCTGTTGCAGAACAAGATCGAGATGCTGCATATTCCCTTTAAAGGCATCGCGGCCGCCATGGTCGACGTCTCGGCCGACCGCGTCGATCTGGCCATTGGTAGCGTCGGCTCAACTTCAGCCTACATCCGGGATGGTCGGCTGCGGGGCGTCGCCGTCAGTGGTGACACTCGCCAGGCCGCACTGCCCGATGTGCCGACTTTCGCGCAAGCCGGCTTTGCCGAGTTCAATATGCTGTATTGGTTTGGCATGATGGCCCCCGCCGGCACACCGCGCGCCATCCTTGACCGCATGCAACAAGCCATCGCCCGGGCGGTCAACGCTGAAAAAGTGCAGACCGTATTTAGTGGGGCGGGGGTACGCGCCACGGTCAGCACACCAGCCGCGTTCACAAAAATCGTGGTCGATGAAACGGCGCTCTGGACCGACGTGATCCGGCGCGCCAGGATCAAGATCGAATAGGTCGGATAGCCCGTATTCAAATATCCAAGTCGACTAGGTCGGATAGCACTTATTCAAATATCCAAGCCCTTCACCCATCAAATAACGGATTGAGCCCTCTCATGGAAAATAATCTAAAAAAACGCCTGGCTGCCGGCGAAGTTTCTCTGTGCATGGGGTTGCGCCAGGCCCGCACCGTGGACATCGGCCCGCTCGTCGGTGCCGCAGGCTTTGATTGCCTCTATGTGGACATGGAACACAGCCCGATCAGCTTTGACACCACCTCGGCCATCTGCATCACTGCGGTTGCCTATGGCGTCACACCGCTGGTGCGCGTACCCGGTCACCTGGGTCAGGACATTTCACGCGCGCTCGATGGCGGCGCACAAGGGGTCATCCTGCCGCACGTCAACACGCCTGAGCAGGCACTCGACATCGTCTCGCATGCGAAATATCCGCCTGTCGGGCACCGCTCAGTGATGGGCGCGGGCCCCGCCACCGCCTACAAGGCCATGCCCCTGGCCCAGGTCAATGCATCCGGCAACGCCGACACGATGGTCATCATCATGCTGGAGACCCCGGAAGGTATTGCCAATGCCGATGCCATCGCGGCCGTCCCGGGTGTCGACATGCTACTGATCGGTTCCAACGACCTGTGTACTGAAATGGGTATCCCCGGGCAACTGCGCCACCCGCGACTACTCGAGGCCTATCAGACCGTCGCCATTGCCTGCCAGAAACATGGCGTGGCTTTGGGTGTGGGCGGCATACGCGGTGACGCCGCGTTGCAGACACAGTTGATCGAACTCGGCGCGCGCTTTCTGATCGCGGGCAGCGACACGACGTATCTTGCGGCCGCCGCCACCAAAGATGCCGCAGCGTTGCGCGAACGCATTTCGCTGGAGACCACCCGTGTCCTTTAACCTCGATGAAAAAGTGGCGTTCACCGCCCCCGCCAACGCTTGCGATGCACACTTTCACGTGTTCGGCTCCGCAGAACAATATCCCTACGGCTCGGACAACCTGCGCTACGCCCCGCCGGTTGCACCATTGTCGGAATACCTGCGATTGGCCGCGCATCTGGGCCTGACCCGCTACGTGTTTGTGCAACCCAGCGCCTACGGACGCGACAACCGCTGCATGCTCGACGCCATGCAGCAAGTGGGCGTCGCGCATTGCCGCGGCATCGTCGATATTGATGAAAACGCCCCCGATGCACTGCTGGCTGAAATGGATGCGACAGGTGTGCGTGGCGTGCGCATCAACTACAGCCCGATTCATCCGTTTGAGGCAGGCCTGGCACAGAAAATGACGCCACGCATCGAACGCCTGGCCGCGCGTTGCGCTGAACTCGGCTGGCACCTCGACTTCCTGTTGCCCGGCTGGCTGACCGCTGAACTCATGCCCCTGATGAAGTCCCTGAAGCTGCCGTTCTCAATGGCGCACATGGGTATGAATCTGGGCAAGGACGGCGTCGATGCCCCCGGCTTTCAGGCGTTGCTTGAACTGGTCAATCACGGGGACCGTAACGCCTACGTCAAGCTCACGGGCATCTATCGCATGTCC
>CAIJKV010000236.1 GCA_903821335.1 uncultured beta proteobacterium | reverse complement strand
GGGGCGACGCCCACAATGATGGTGATTGATCGCGAGGGAAAGGGGTCGGCGGCGTGCACAGGAGCCGCCAGATTGGCAACGACGGCAAGCAGAAACAGAAGGCGCTTCATCAGTTGTACTCCTTATTGTTATTTGACAGTCAGACTTCAATACTGTGTGTGTCGCGCGCGGGCGGCTTGACGGTGTCAATGAGCAGTGCGCAGGATGCTTGCTGCTCGAAATCCCTGAGACAGGACCAGCTCTCATCAATACGGTGCGACGGGATTCCAGCGATGGTGAGCAGGTTCAGATACTTGCTCTTGATGTCCTTCCATTCGACGCCGCGCGGCCCCGAACCGCGTGGTGCCTTGCAGGTACTGTGGACCGAGCGGCCGTCTGTCAGGTAAATCGTGACTGTTGCGCCATGACGATGGGTAAATCGATCGGGCAACGGGGCAGGATTCGGATCGTATTCAACCTTATCCTGCAACATAGCAATGATGGGGTCACGCATCTTTTGCTCGTCCATGTGGATCCAGCCGAACTCGCCGTCTGCAATGGCGGCAGCAACAAAGTACGTCAGGCTATGGGCGGCATCAACCAAGTTTCGCGGGTGTGGATCGCCTTTGAAGTCAGTCCATTGCACGGCTGCGGAAATGACAATTTTCTGAATGTCCTCGTGCCGCAGGGGTGTCAGTTTTGCGGCCTCGGCCGCTGCCTCTGCCGCCGCCTCTGCTGTGGCATGAAAGGGATGCGCGCCAGGCATGAGTTTGATCGCCATGTCGGTGACGATGTCCCATTCTTTTCCAAAATCCAGCAAGATCTCATCGACTGACTGGGCACCCATCGCAGACAGGAACCCCCGGGGTTTTTCAAATACGCCCAATTCACCCGTGAACCCCAGTCTGGCCGCCTCGACCGCCTGGATGCCGATCATCGCGGCGTTGCCGGCGTGATATTCGCGGGCGCAACTCGTATCAGCAGAAATTGCCATGCCACCGATGGACGTCGCAGCCAGTGACATGGCATGGGCGAGTTGGCTTTCAGACAATTTCAACAACATCCCGGCTGCGATGACGGCCCCGAATACCGTGGAGACTGAACCGTGAAACCCCCTTTGCATGCGCCCCGGAGTCAGTGATTCGTCTATACGTCCTGCGACCTCGTATCCCAGTACCATCGCTCTCAGGATTTCCGCGCCAGAGGCGCCGCATTGTTCACCAATGGCCAGCGAGACGGTGCCGACAATGGTCCCGATATGGGCGATGCTACGCAAATCACTGTCATCAGAGGCCGCCGCATCGCTTGCCACGGCATTGACGCGCACGGCTCTGGAAACAGGCAGCTTTGCACCGCTGAACCAGACCGTGGCGACGGGGGTGCCGCCATCGTCAAGTTCCAGGTGCCTGATGACGCTTGCGGACGCAATGTCATGCCCCATGGCGGCACTGGCGATGGTGCTGGCCAGGCTCATCTTGGCGCGCTCGATGGCGACGGGGCAGACAGGTGCCGACCGATGTTCGGTGACGAGTTTTGCCAAACGTTCCGATAAATACATTTCGTGTCCGTCGACGCAGGAGTGATCCGTGATGGTCAGTCGCCGTCAGGGGTCGCGGCGAAGACTTATATGGTGCGGCACAGCAATCCGCATTGAGCGCATATTGATTTAAGCTCAATATTTTGCAGACTTTATGGCGTTTTTACTTTATTGTCTGCGGAATAATTTTTCGAATCGTTGAATTTGGTTCAACTATCATGCACAAACTCAGGAATATCCTTGCTCCCCTTCGTGTGCTGGATGCTGTGTATCGGTCCGGGGGGGTTGGGCGGGCAGCAGACCGACTGCACATCACACCGGGTGCAATTAGTCACCAGCTCAGGAAACTCGAAGGTGAGCTCGGAATGCCCGTCGTTCAACGTTCTGGCCGGGACATCGGTTTTACGGCGGTCGGGCAGGAACTCGCGATGCGTTGTGCAGAATTGTTCGACAGACTTGAATCCGTCGTTGAAGACGCCGCCCGGTCCCATGACAACCGCGCAATACGCGTCAAGCTCATACCCAGTGCCGCCATCAAATGGCTGATGCCCAGACTGCCTAATTTTTATGCATTGCACAATGACATTGACATAGAAATTGCCACAGTCAGCCGTATTGATGACACACATCTGGACAATGCTGATTTTGTTGTCCGGCGCGGGACGGGAAGTTGGCCTGGTCTGGCGTCGAGACTCCTTTTTAAAGATAAATTGGTCGTGGTGTGCTCTCCATCGTTGTCTGAACGCATCCGCAAACCAGAAGATCTGTCTGCTGAGATTCTGTTGAAATCAATGATTGCCCCCACTAGCTGGGACATATGGATGCAGTCGGCTGGGCTGCAGGCGGTCTCACCAAGGGTCATTCCGCTCGCAAATGCTGCGCTATGCCTGCAGGCAGCCGCCCAGAGCCTCGGGGTGACCATTACTCAGGAAGCCTACGTGTTAACTGACATCGCCAATGGCGCCTTGGTGCAGGCACTTGAGCACACCGTCAGTTCCGCCGAAGGCTACTACCTCGTCTTTGATCCCCACAAGGCCAAAGGCGGCCAGTTCAAAAAATTTGTGGACTGGATCGAACAAGAAACGACTGCGTAGCCAACGGCATCAACAAGCAGGCCTTCGGGTGGCCGCGCGCACGGCTGGGGTTGAGCGCCCAGTCAGGCGGTCGAACTCCTGATCAAGTGGTCAAACGCACTTAAACTGGCTTTGGCGCCATCGCCCATCGCGATAATGATCTGCTTGTACGCGACGGTGGTGCAGTCCCCCGCAGCGAACACCCCGGCCACGGACGTCTGGCCCCTGGCATCCACCTCGATTTCGCCACGCGAGGACAACCCCACCGTACCTTTGATCCAGTTGGTATTGGGCAGCAGGCCGATCTGGACAAAGATCCCTTCCAACTCAACGGTATGGGTTTCATTGCTGAGGCGGTCCTGGTAGACCAGGCCATTCACTTTTTGCCCGTCACCCTTGACCTCGGTCGTCAGGGCGCTCTTGATCACGACAACGTTGGGCAGGCTGTACAGTTTCTTTTGCAGTACGGCGTCTGCACGCAGGTCATGATCAAACTCCAGCAACGTCACGTGGGCCACCACACCCGCCAGGTCAATGGCCGCTTCGACACCTGAATTGCCGCCACCAATGACCGCCACGCGCTTGCCCTTGAACAGGGGGCCATCGCAGTGGGGGCAGTAGGCCACGCCCTTGGTGCGGTACTGCGCCTCGCCCGGTACGTTCATCTCTCGCCAGCGCGCACCGGTGGCCAGAATGACTGACCGGGACTTGAGCACAGCACCACTCGCCAGGTGAATTTCAATCGGGCTGCCGTCTACGCCTGGCACCAGTGCCTCGGCACGTTGCAGGTTCATGATGTCAACGTCATAGGACTTGACGTGCTGCTCGAGTGCCATCACCAGTTTTGGGCCTTCGGTATGCTCAACAGAGATGAAGTTCTCGATGCCCAGGGTATCGAGCACCTGACCACCAAAGCGTTCAGCCACGATGCCCGTGCGTATGCCTTTGCGTGCGGCGTAAATGGCGGCTGAGGCACCAGCCGGGCCACCACCCACCACCAGGACATCGAAGATTGCGCGGTGGTTCAGTTTCTCTGCTTCACGTGCGACAGCGCCGGTGTCGATTTTGGCCAGTATCTCTTCGAGTTCCATGCGGCCCTGGCCGAATAGCTCGCCATTGAGGTACACCGCCGGCACGCCCATGATCTGACGGTCTTCGACTTCTTTCTGGAACATGCCGCCGTCTATCATCACGGACTCGAACGCGGGGTTGAGCACCGCCAGGGT
>CAIJKV010000235.1 GCA_903821335.1 uncultured beta proteobacterium | reverse complement strand
GTCAGGCTACTTTTGTTTTTGATTGAGAAACTGCAGCAAATCCTTGAATTTCTGGCTGTAAACGATCAGTTCAGCGCGCATCTGTTCTGGGTTCTTGCCGTCGGCCACATAGCCTTTGTCTTTTGCAAAGGCGATGAACTCTGGGCTGTTGACCGCCACAAGCGAGGCCGCCACCAGTTTGTCGTGCACGTCCCTGGGCAGGCCCTTGGGTGCCACAATGTTGTAGACGGCCTGCAAATTGGCATCGTAGCCAGCATCGACCACCGATGCTGCCTCGGGAAATAGCGGATACGTGCCTTTCATGAACACAGCCAGCGCACGCACGGTGCCGGCCTGCACATGACCCACAGAGCCCGGTCCGAACCCGATCGTCGCTTCGACACGCTTGCCGAGCAATGCGACCAAGGCCTCGCCGCCGCCGCCCGTAAAGGGCACGGACACCAGTTTGAGGTCGGCGGCCTTGTTCAATTGCTGCAGCGCAAGGTCGGAACTCTCACGAATGCCCGAGACCGATACCCTGATCTTTCCAGGGTTCTTGCGGGCATCCTCGATAAACTCCTGGAATGTTTTCCACGGGGCGTCCGACCTGACGGTCAGGACAGCAGGTAACTCAACCAGCTTGACGATGGACGTGTAGTCGTCAGGGGTCTTGTAAGGAAGCCCGGTATTGACAAGCGGCTGGTAGGCCAGCGCACTGTAGGTACCCAGTCCGATGGTATAGCCATCAGGTTTGGCCCGGACAACCGACCCGATCCCAACCGTCGCAGACCCACCGGGCTTGTTTTCGATATTGACCTGCCCGGGCAATATCTTTGAGAGTTGCGCCGCGTAAGAACGTGCAATAGGATCGGTCGAGCCTCCCGGCTTGTAGGGCACAACCAGTGTGATGTCCCGGGTTGGATAGGTTTGTGCTTGTGCGACCGGGGCCGCAGTCGTGGCAGTGACCAAGACGACCAAGGCAGCCACACCCAGCCCGTGCAAGGTTGCAGAAAAATAGCGGGTCATGTTGTCTCCAGGTGGCCCGCTGTCCCTGCGCCGCAACGGCCTGCTGGCAAGGGTACCCGGACTATCATTATTTGCACTGCGAATTACAAATTTACTGAAAATAATTCTATGCCTGCGCCCGATGTTTGTAAAGGTCTCGCAGGCACGACGCCTCAACGTCATTCGCGACGTCAGGAACGCAACAACGCCTGGATCAATGACGGGTCATTGCGTTGATAGTGCATTTTGCGACTGACGGACAAATCAAGTTTCCGTCGCAAATTCACCATCATCGCGGCATAGGTCCACGTCACACCAAAGGAATCCAGCACCGGCACGGCATCAATCATCTTGACGCCGTTGTTATAGAGGAACTCGGAGAGCACGCCTTCTGCGGGAATGACGACGTCCGCGCCCTCGGCGATTGCACGTCGTGCAGCGGCCGTAAAGGACTCGATCAGGAAGGCTGGATTAGCAAACGCCTGCGCCATCTCTGGCTCGTTCAAGGCCGGCTCGATGGCGCGTGGCGTGAGCACACGCTGACTCAAGCCGTGCGACTCGACCGACTGGCGCACGATCCAGGCAATGCCCGGGTCGTTGGCGATCGGCACACTCAAGCGCCCGATCGAGCAGGCAACCAGCAAGGTCGCCTCAGTAATCGAAATCACGGGAATGTCGACAGCTGAACGCAACTCGCGCAGGAATGGTTCACTGAACGAGCCAATGACAAAGGCGTCAAAACCAAGTTGTTCGGCACGCACCGCGTTGTCCAGAACAGGGTCGAGAACCCTGTGATGCGCGAACGCATTGGACAGGGCCGCAGTGGGCGAATGACCGTGATAGGCACCCTTGGGCATGCCATGGACCTCAACCACATCCATGTCACCCAGCACTTTCTGGGCATGCGTTTCAAGAGATGCCTTGTACGCACCCAGATCATGTAATTCAGTCATCGATTGATGCCAGAGTCGCATTTTGTCTCCTCGCTACGTTGTGTGTCGAATTATTTTTCCTCACTATACCGATCTTTCAAGGACTTACCCGCATCGAACCGGGTTGACAAACACCTCGCCAGTCACGAGTATTTACGGGATAACAAATTTTCACAAAAAATTAGGTCTGACACATCTTGCACATGCGAGATGATGCTGCAGCCACGGGGAAGACATGAATCGCATTGGCATCGATGTGGGCGGTACCTTCACGGATATCGTGATGGTGGACGATCGCAGCGGCACAATCTGGTCGGCCAAAGTGCCGACCACGCCCGCCGACCGCGTGGTGGGCGCCATGCACGGTTTTCACAAGATCCTTCAGTTAAGTGGCAAAGCCAGTCACGAGGTCGGCTTTATTGGCCACGGCACCACCATGGCCACGAACATGATTGTCGAGGGCAAAGGTGCGAAGACCGCCCTGATCACGACAACAGGCTTTCGCGACATTCTGGAAATTCGCCGCGTGTCGCGCCATGACCGCGCGGACTTGTATGACTTGCAGTTCGAAAACCCCAAGCCACTGGTTGAGCGACGCTGGCGTCTTGAAATCAATGAGCGACTGCGCCCGGACGGTTCGGTCGAGACCCCGCTTGACATGGCAGCCCTGCGCCTGTTGGCGCAAAAACTTCAGGAATCCGATATTGAGGCAATCGCCATCTGTTATCTGCATTCCTACGTCAATCCGGACCACGAGCAGCAGACACTGGACGAACTCAGGCGACTATTGCCTGACCGGTTCATCACTGCGTCGTTCCAGGTCAACCCCGAAATGCAGGAGTACGAACGCACCAGCACAACCGTCATGAACGCCATGCTGGGCCCCGTATGTGGTCGCTACATTCATCGTTTCGACCAGCAGTTGCGCCAAGCCGGTTTCGCGGGAGAACTACTGTTCATGCAATCAAACGGTGGCCTGGCCTCGCCTGCTGTGGTGGCGGCCAAACCTATCGTATTGCTTGAGTCCGGCCCGGCGGGCGGCGTGAGCGCGGCGGTGCGCACGTCTCAGCAGGCCAGGCTCCCGGGGGTATTGCTCGGGGATATGGGTGGGACCACGTTCGACGTTTCACTGATCCGTGACGCACGACCGGAGATTCGCACCTCTGGCCTGCTGCATACGCACGCCGTGCGGGCACCCACCATCGACATTGACTCGATCGGCGCGGGTGGTGGCTCAATTGCCTGGATTGATCATGGCGGCGGTGTGCATATCGGCCCGAACAGCGCGGGGGCCGATCCGGGCCCAGCCTGCTATGGACGGGGCGGCAAGCGCCCGACCGTCACGGACTGCAACCTGTTGCTGGGCTACGTCGATCCTGATTCCTTTCTGGGTGGCGAATTCAAACTCGATGTGCAAGCCGCGCAGGCGGCGGTGCAAGAGCATCTGGCACAACCGCTCGGCATGACCGTCCTGGAGGCGGCCTGGACCGTCAGGGTGGTGGCCAATGCGCTGATGGCGCAAGCCATGCGACTGATGACCGTTGAGCGCGGGTTCGACCCGCGTGAACTGGTCTATATGTGCTACGGCGGCGCGGGTCCCGTACACGCCATCGACCTGGCCACGGAACTGGAAATCAAGGAGGTCATCGTGCCGCCACTGCCAGGTTTGTTCAGCGCCTTTGGCATGATCGTCGCCGACCGGTTGTTTGATGGACAAACTGCAATCGAGACCGAGCTGGAGTCGATTGAACCAAGCCGGATACTGAGCTTGTGTGACGACCTCAGGGCGCAGGCGCTGGCCAGCTTTGGCGCCGGCTATGACCCTGCGGATGTGCAGTGTGTGTTTCGTGCTGACTGCCGCTATACCGGCCAGCCTGCGGCGATTTCCGTCGATATCGAGTCTGACCAGCCAGGCAAGCAAGGCGACACGGTACTGGTGCAGCAGATTCGTCGTGGGTTCGAAGCCAGCCACAAGCGCATGTGGAATTTCATCAAGCCCGACCAACCCGTGGTCCTGGTGAACTTGCGTGTTCAGGCAACCATACAGTCAGGCTGGCGCGGCGTCGTGCACCAGGCTGTCGCAAATGCCGTGGCCAGTCCCACCGTGGCACCGGCACGTACCCGTCAGGTTTATATCGATGGCTGCATGCGGGCGTTGCCGACCTATCAGCGCACGCAACTGTTACCCGACTCGATCATTGAGGGTCCGGCCATTATTGAGGAACCCAGCAGCTGCATCATTTTCAAGGCCGGACAAACTGCCCGGGTTGATGCAATCGGCAACCTGCGTATCGCGCTATAGGAATTTTATGGAAACCATTGTCTACGAAATTCTGCGCAATTCACTCTATGCGATTGCGCGCGAAATGAAAATTGCCATGATGCGCACCGCAGCCAGTCCCATCATGCATCTGGGTGCGGATGCCTCAGCGGCCGTCTTTGACGCGCAGATGCAGTTGGTCGCGCAAGGCAACGACATCCCGACCATGCTCGGTTCGGCAGTCATTTCCACCAAGGTGTCGGTCGAGACCATTGGTCGTGAAAATCTCCGGCCTGGGGATGTCATCATCAGCAATGATGCCTATCTGGGCGGAGGCAATCATCAGCCTGATATCCAGATTACGCGCCCGGTATTTTTTGAAAACGAGATCGTTGCGTTTGTCATGACGCGCGGGCACTGGAACGATATCGGGGGCCAGGCACCTGGAAGCTATGCCCTGAACACCTGGGATATTTATGGCGAGGGCATACGCATCCCGCCCGTGCTGCTGTTTCGCAACGATGAAATTGTGCGCGACATACAAAACATGATCGTGCAAAACACCCGTGACCCAGAGGGCCGGCTACTGGATATCCAGGCCCAGTACGCTGGCACCTTCGTGGGCGACCAGCGCATTGTCTCGCTGGTAAAAAAGTATGGCGCCGCGTCTTTGCGCGACGCGATGAAGCGTTCACTGGATCACTCTGAAACACTGATGCGCGAGGCCATCCGCGAGATTCCGGACGGTGTCTACGAAGCAGAAGATTTTGTGGAAGGCGTACAAGCGCCGGGCTGGTCCGGGGATCACGTCATCATCAAGGTCAAAGTCACCGTCAAAGATGACCAGATCCATTTTGACTACACAGGAACCGGCAAGCAGGCCCGCGGGGGCATCAATTGCCCCTTGGCCGTGACGTGCAACAGCACCTGGTTTACCGTCAAGGCACTGACGGATGTTTCGATTCCGATCAATCAGGGATGCTATCGGCCCATTACGATCGAGGCGCCCGCCGGCACGATCGTCAACTGCACCTTCCCCGCCTCGGTGGTCAGTGGCAATACTGAAACGTCTCCGCGCGTAATCGATTTGTGCCTCAAGGCCTTGTCGCAAGCGGTACCCGAGCGCGTGATTGGTCAAAGCAACTGTGCAGCCTGCTCTGGCGTCTTTGGCGGTCGCGATCCGGATGAAGACCGGGTGCGTCGCACCGGCAAAGAGTTCATCAGCCTGGTCGAGCCACATGGGGGCGGCATGGGCGCGCGGGCAACGCGTGACGGGGTCAATGGCATCCGGGTCTACGTTGGCAATGCCGGGGCGTTGCCAGTTGAGTTTATTGAGCAGACGATGCCGATCACCGTTGAAGCCTGGGAACTGGTGGCCGACAGTGGCGGCGCGGGCAAATGGCGTGGTGGACTGACCGCGCGACGCACCTATCGCGTCGGCTTTGACGAGGCCACGATCACGGCCGCGGGCGAACGCGGCGAGGCGGCACCCGAGGGATATTTTGGCGGACTGGCCGGCGGCTTGTTTGAATGCCGGATCGTCAGCCCGGACGGCACCACACAGAAGATGCCCAGCAAAGGGGCAACCGCCATCGTGCATCGTGGCGATCGGGTCTTGTTGCAACCGGCAGGCAGTGGCGGCTACGGTGATCCGTCTGAGCGACCCGTTCAGTCCATTGAGGCAGACTTGCTCGACGGCTATATCACGCTGCAAGCCGCGCGCACCCTGTACGGCTATGCAGGCAATGTCCAATGAATCGGCCCGTCCCTTCCGGAGAAATGATGTCAGCCCCAACGATCAACCTTGAAAAGCAATACGAGACCCTTGCGCTGTCATCGCCCTTTGACGGGTTGCTGATCGTTCAACTGAACCGGCCGATGGTCGCCAACGCCTTGAACACGCGGATGGGCTACGAGTTGATTGAGGTCTTTGGCACCCTCGAGGCCTCTCCGGGGCAGTTTCGTTGCGTGGTGCTGACCGGAGCCGGCGAGAAGATTTTCTGTGGCGGCGCCGATCTCAAGGAACGCGACGGCATGCTTGACGACGACTTCAATACCCAGCACTATTTGTTCGAGCGCATGGGTCGCGCCATTTACGACTGCCCTGTGCCCACCATCGCCTGTGTCAACGGCGCGGCCATCGCTGGCGGGCTTGAACTTGCCCTCGCCTGCGATTTCATCGTCGCGGTCGACCATGCGCGCTTTGGCTTTGCCGAGGTCAAGCGCGGCATCATGCCGGGCGGCGGGGGCACGCAGCAACTGCCTCGCGCCATCGGTGTGCGCCGCGCCAAGGAAATCATCTTTACCGGCGACCTGTTTGATGCTCAGGAAGCATTGCGCTACGGGCTGCTCAATCATGTTTATCCGCAGGCCAGCCTGCGCGAGGAAACGATCGGTCTGGTCAGGCGCATTCTGGTCAATGCACCCATCGCCGTGCGCCAGGCAAAAAAATCGATCACCTTTGGCTTGCAAATGGATATGCGCACGGGTATGTTTTTTGAGGTGGAAGCCTATAGTCGGCTCGTCGCCACAGAGGATCGCATGGAAGGTATTCGGGCCTTTAACGAAAAGCGTCCGCCCCGGTTTGTAGGTAGGTAGTTCGATCGTTCATCAACGCGAAGGAGAAATCATGAAGCTTAAAAAAAATATAAATGAGCAAAAAAGACGCAATCTGCTGTTGGACGTTGCGCTGGCGGTCACGCTGTGCGCCGCTCCTTTCGTTTCACATGCGCAAGGGACTGCAGCCTGGGTACCGGTCAAGCCTATCAGGATGATCGTTCCTTATCCGCCAGGTGGTGGTTCGGACGTGATCACGCGTATCGTGGTGAGTGCCTTGGGCGACAGGCTGGGTCAGCCCGTGGTGATCGAAAACAAGGCCGGTGCCAACGGCGCCATTGCCACTGAATATGTTTTCAATGCTGAACCCGACGGCTACACGCTGTTGATGTCCAGTGCCGATACGTACTCGATGTATCCGGCGTTGTATCCCAATACAAAGTTCGTTTCGTCGCAGTTTGTACCCATTGCCCCCGCCGCCGAAGTCAATTTCGTGTTGATGGGTCGCCCTGGACTGGCCGCCAAGACCTTGCCGGACTTGATTGCCCTGGCCAAGAAACAAAAGCTGTCGTTTTCAAGTTGGGGCAATGGCAGTTCGGGCCATATCGCCATGTCACAGTTTTTGCTTGTGACCAAGACTGAAATGCTGCATGTGCCTTACCAGGGCGCCGCACCCGCGGCCCAGGCCACGATGGCGGATCAGGTTGACCTGGCCATGGTGCCGGCACCGATGGCAGCAGGTTTTAAAAGCAAGATGACGCCGTTCGGTATTGCCTCGCAGAAACGCATCGAACTGATCAAGGAAATCCCGACGCTGACAGAACTGGGGGTCGAGGTCATCGCCCCATCCTGGGTTGGCATTCTGGCGCCGCCCAAGACACCACAACACGTCGCCGCTGCACTGTCGAAAGCGTTCATTGAAACCATGAACAGTCCCGCGGTCGCCAAAAAACTGAACGATGCCGGGTTGGTGCCTCTGTATGGTTCGCCCAAGGAGTTTTCGGAATACATCACCAAAGACTATGCCTTCTGGGGCAACCTGATTCGCGCCGCCGGCATCAAGGTCGACAACTGAACGCACGACTCGGCGTTCAACTTGCCCAGTACCCACGAGGCCTCGCAGACATGCGAGGCCTTTTTTCTGCGACTAACTTTCGGTGTCGAAACGAAAACCACCGACTGATGCAGCCTCAATACGCCCGACAGAAGGCGCTGGAAAATGCGCGGGCAATACCAGATGACCGGTTCCCGCATGGGCATTGATCAGCGCGGTGCGCGTGACCCGCGCAAGGTCGGCATCGTCATCAGCAACCGTAGACAAGGCGGGAAAGCGCAACTGGATCTGATGGTGCAATACATCGCCAGTCAGGACGCCCCGCTCACCTTGCGAGGCGACATTGATCACGAAATTTCCTCGTGAGTGACCATGGCAAGGCTCAACCCAGATCCCCTGTTCCAGTTCGTAATCATCCTGGACCAGCACCGCCTGGTTGGCGCGCACAACAGGATCGACGCTGTCCTCAAAAGCCTGGGTATGGGTATTTTTGACTCCGCTTTGATACACCTGGTCCCAGTAGTCAAATTCAGTCTTGGACATGATGTACTTGGCGTTGGGAAACGTGGGCTTCCACTTCCCGTCCACCAGGCGCGTATTCCAGCCGACGTGATCCCAGTGCAGATGGGTACACATAACGAAGTCAACCTCTTCAGGACGCACGCCTGCCGCTGCCAGCGCCGGGATGAAGTCAGACTTGAACTGGTGGAATACGGGTCGCAGCGGGCGTTCCTTGCCATTTCCGCAACAGGTGTCGACCATGATCACGTAGCGGCCTGTCTTGATGACATACGCATGAAAACTCATCTGCAGCATGCCATCGGGCGTGAGCTGACCAGCGGGCAAGTCTCGCTGGCAAGTCGCCAGCATGTCCTCGGACAGGTCAGGAAAGAAGTCTCGCGCGGGCGCATAAGGGCGCTCGGTCTCGACGACGCGTTCAATCACATATTTTCCGATCGTGGTCATTGCCATAGCGGTGTCTCGTGTGTTGCTTGATGAAAAATCGAACGGACAGGCGCGCAAGGTCACGGGCCTGTTCAGCCAGCAAGTTATTGTGTGAGTAGCCGCTTGAGCTTGCGCACGGCACAGTCCGGGGTGGTCAGCACCGGAACATTCTGCAGGGCCTGAACCGCTGCGGCCGCGGACGACATGGAAAACTGACCAAACACGATCACGTCGTAGCCACGTATTTTGCTGGCCGCCTGGACAATGAGGCGATCATGCTCGGCCTGATTGCCTGCCAGCAAGGCATCAAACGCGTCGTCAATCAGGATGGCCTGCACATCGACCGTCTTGCCGGCGGCAGCCGCCATGGCCGCGAGTTCTGCCAGCAGTGCGTCGACCGAAGGTTTGAATGTCACGACCAACGCGACCTTGCCGCCGCGTTCGAGCACTTCCTCAAACAAGGCCTCGTTAGGCGTCAGGACGGGTATGCTCTGCTGGCGTTTGACCGGCTCAATGGCCGCCCCAAAGGCTGAACAACTGAACAAGATCGCGCTGGCACCAGCCAGCGCGCAGTAGTCGCCAATCATTTCAAAACGGCGCATCATCGTCTCGGTCACGCCGCCTGCGGCACGCACGTCGCTCGCAAGAGAGCCTTCGAGAATGTTCATCACCTGGGCGTCCGGCCACAGTCGTTCAAAGCTGTCGCGCGAAGGATTCATTGAAACGTCGCCTGCATGAATCAGGTAAATCTTTTGCTTCTCACTCGTCGCGTTCACGGGTCTCGCTCACTTTTCTGGTTGACTGATCTGGATATGGTTTGCGGCGCATGCTCTCACGCCAGACTTACTCGGGCTGCAGCCTCGCGGCTTTGACCACCTCGCCCGCACGGGCGATTTCGGTGTTGAGCAAACGTGCCAGATCCTGCGCGTTGCCCCGCATCGGTTCCACGCCTGCCGCACGAATTTTTTGTAAGGTATCGGGGTCATTCAACACGGCTGCAATGTCAGCAGAAAGTTTCGCGATGATCGCAGGTGGCGTTTTGGCAGGCGCAAACACGCCTACCCAGGCCGAATAGTCAAAGCCGGGCAATCCCTCTTCAGCCACCGTGGGCAAGTCAGCAGCAGCCGGATGACGGGTCGCGCTCGTCACACCCAGGGACCGCAAGCGCCCTGCCTTGATATTGGGCAGCGCGGTCGCAACCGGTTCGCACACAAGTTGCACCTGGCCGCCCATCACGTCATTGAGCGCCTGGGGCGAGCTCTTGTAATTCACCATTTGCAGGTCGATGCCCGCCATGGTCTTGAACATTTCGACGCAGATTTTCGAGCCACTGGTGGCCGTCGCATAATCGATCTTGCCTGGCTGGGTCTTGGCCAGCGCAATGAACTCTTTCAGGTTTTGGGCCGGCACGGCGGGGTTGATCACGATGATATTGAAGAACCCTTGAAAAGCCATCGACACGGGTTCCAGATCGCGAACCGGATCAAACGGCAGGTTTTTGCGCAAATGCAGATTTGCCGCCAGCGTGGTGCTGGACCCAAGCACCAGTGTGTAGCCATCTGGTGCAGACTTCACCGCTGCGTCCACACCAATCAGGCCCTCGGCACCCGGACGATTCTCCACGACAATCTGTTGCCCCAGGCGCTCACCCAGCTTGGCCGCGAAAATGCGGGCCACGACATCGGTCGCGCCACCGGCCGCCAGCGGCACAATCAGCTTGAGGGG